>JAUXDV010000147.1 GCA_030620735.1 Gammaproteobacteria bacterium | reverse complement strand
GCAACAAGCAGGGGTATCAACATGAACTCAAAAACAGAAAAAAACCTTTGGCGTTTTCGCGGCAATGCGGATGAGGAGCTGGCGGCAGAGCGGGTTGAGCCAAACCTGTTCAGCAACCTGATTGGGGCAGCTCCGGAAGTTGGCAAGGTGGTGCGCTGCGGTGAGGATCGGGAGGGTGCTGAATCGGATATCGACATCGAAGTTGCCAGCGATGACCTGGTTGAAGTGGAACTGGATGACGGGCTGAAACTTTATCTCTCCGCCTCGAGTTTTGAGGAGTTGGTCAAACCCCGGGGCAGCCGCTCCGGCGACGACCACATCAAAACTATCCCGCAATCTTTTACAGTCGGTTCTCAGCAGACCCGGGGGTTGGGCGGTTTTGTACTCAAGGCTTTCCGCGTGCTGAATCTCACGGGCGAGATCGCAGAATACAGCGCTGAGAAAATTGCTGAAAAACTCGAACAGCAACTGTTCGGCGGCAGCGGTGGTCTTATCAAATGGGACAGCGCCGACGCATCCTGGAACAACACGGATTCAGCCCCCGATAACGGCAGGCCACTGCTGCTGTTCCTGCATGGCACTGCTTCAAGCACCGAGGGAAGTTTCAAACATCTTTGGGAAGAGAATAGTGAGGATTGGAAAAGACTCTGTAGAGATTATGAAGACAATATTTTTGCATTCGAGCATCCATCCCTGAGCAAAAGCCCTATCGAAAACGCGATCAACCTGCTGAAGGGGTTGCCTGATAATACAACTCTGCATCTTGTGAGTCACTCGCGTGGTGGTTTGGTGGGAGAACTGCTCTGTCATGGTCAGTTGCTCAATCAGCAGAGTCCCTTTAGCGATGACGATTTTCAGTTCTTCGACGAAGGAGAGGGGTTTCAGGCCGGGCAGTTGCGCACCCTGGGAGAGTTGTTGCAAAACAAAAATCTCAACATCGAGCGATTTCTGCGCGTCGCCTGTCCCGCCAGGGGGACCACGCTGGCAAGTGAACGGCTAGACGTCTATCTCTCCGGCGTACTCAACCTGGTTGGTTTGGTCACCGGTTTGAAAAGCAGCCCGGTGTATGGTTTTTTACAGGCGTTGACGCTTGCCGTGGCCAAACAGCGAACCAAACCGCAATCGTTGCCGGGACTGGAGGCGATGATGCCGGAATCTCCGTTCATTGCGATGCTCAACAGGCCCGGCAAAACCAGTGCATCCCATCTGGCGGTCATCAAGGGTGATATCGAACCATCCGGTATCCTGCTGCGGATAGGACTGCTGATGGTCGACTCATTTTATCGCGCAGATCATGACCTGGTGGTCAATACCGATTCCATGTCCGGCGGGATCAAACGGTTGGAGTGGGGCGCATTGTCTGACGAAGGCAGTCAGGTCAACCACTTCAGCTATTTTAAAAACGCAAAGACGAGAACAGGCATGGTTGATGCCCTGTTGTCTTCAGAGCTGCCGCCGGCATTCGAGTTGCCGCTGCATAGCAGATATATACGCAGCTGGGAAAGCAGCAGGGGAGCCGGACCTGATAGTCCCATCGCCTTCGTCCTGCCCGGCATCAGCGGTACGCATCTCGAGGTTGACGGAAAACGCATTTGGCTGGATCCTGGAGAGATATTCAAAGGCAACATGCGTAAGCTGGATATCAACATGAATCCAACGATTGACGCCAGGCCGGTGATCGCAAAGTACTACGATGATCTGATGCGATTTCTTGGCAAAACGCACAGGGTGATCCCCTTTCCCTATGACTGGCGCAACTCCATTCTCGATGCTTCAGACCGCTTTGCCGGGGTCCTGGCCGAGGAGTTGGAGAGCAGCACGCAGCCGATACATCTCTTCGCCCACTCCATGGGCGGGCTGGTAGTGCGTGGTCTGATCGCCAACCACCCTGCATTGTGGCAGGCCGTAACATCCAGGAAAGGCTCCCGCTTGCTCATGCTCGGTACGCCAAACAGCGGCTCTTACTCTATTTTTCGCCTGCTGGCGGGACAGGATAAGTTGTCGGCAATGCTCGACCTGGTCGATCGCAAACATGATGAAAATGAGCTGCTCAAGCTGTTGTCGCGTTTTCCCGGCATACTGGAGCTGTTGCCGATTCATGGAGCTATCGATGCTTACACTTCCGATATCTGGAAACAATTAGAGAGTGCTTTGAAAAAACAGGCGGGCTTTTTTGGTGGCGACCCTCTCAGTGACTTCAACCAGCCAACCCCGTGGACGCATCCACCTCAAGAGGCGCTCGATGCAGCTCGCCACACCTGGGATAAACTCAACAGTGTTGTTCTGGATCCGCGTTGCACCGCCTATATTGCAGGCAGGGCCGACAGCACGCCGGTTGAGATGAAGATCAAGGCAAATGGAAAGATTAAATTTTTTGACACACCGATGGGTGATGGCCGGGTGCCATGGCAGCATGGCATACCAAAAGATATTCCCTGCTGGTATGTCAATGCCGCCCATGGAGACCTGGCTAACCATGAAGCGGCCTTCGCAGGCCTGCTGGAGATCGCTAACAGTGGTGATACCCGCCTGTTGTCAAAAACCAGGCCTGTTACCCGTGCAATGATCGAGTCGCTTGAGATTCCAAAAGATAGCATCGAGTTCTATCCCACCGGGAACGACATCACCAATGCGTTTACCGGCTCCGAGCCATGGCGGAGACGGGCGCAGATTGAACTGGAACCGATCATCAATATCTCTGTCGCCCATGGAAATTTGCGCTTTGCCAAAGCACCGCTGATGGCTGGGCACTATGTTGCTGATGCCATCGTCAGCGCAGAAAAGGCGATGGACAAGCGCCTGGACGGACGCCTGCAACAGCGCCATGACCTCGGTCTCTATCCCGGCCGTTTACACAGCAGCCTGGTGGTATTGGATAAAGATCTTGCCGGCCAGGCGATCGGCGCCATTATTGTCGGCCTGGGACAAGTGGGTGCGCTGAGCGCTGGAGATTTGAGCGACACCATACGCAGTGGTTTGATGGAGTATGCACTCGCGTGCAGCGAGTCGCCCAGGCTGAATGATCAGCCGTTATCCATCTCATCCCTGCTGATTGGCAGCGGCGAAGGAGGTTTGACACTACCGGATGTCATTGCAGCCATACTGGATGGATTGATTGCCGCCAACCGCGCCCTCGCCGGTAACGGGACACAGATCAACCAGACCATCCGGCACTTTCAATTTATCGAGCTCTATGAGGATACAGCTGCCTATGCTCAACGTACGCTGCTGCGCCTCGGTGACAACCCGCGCTATCGAAAACTGATCAATGTAAAGCCTGCTTTGGAGCAGAATATCAATGGCGGCTATCGCCGTATTGCTCATATGGAAGATGAAAGCTGGTGGGAGAGGATACAGATCAGCGGTACGCAGGAAGAGATCAAGTTCCTCTATCTGACCAACCGGGCCAGGGCCGAAGGCCACCTGGTGGCCACCCAACGACGCCTGGTGGACCAGATATTGGCGCAGGCCACAAAATCCAGCAGCATCGACAGAAAATTGTCGCACACCCTGTTTGAGCTATTGTTGCCGCAGGAGTTCAAGCAACGCGCCTCTGACCGGCGCAACATGATGCTGATACTGGATAAAAAATCGGCGAGGTATCCCTGGGAACTTCTCGAATATATTGACGACGAGGGCAACCCTCAGGCTCCCTCAACCAGTGCAGGCATGATACGCCAGCTTGCTGTCGATGATGACAACTACACAACAACACCCGATATGATTTCCAACCGAAAAGCCCTGATCATCGGTGATCCGCTCTCTGATGCTCCGGAGCTTCCTGGTGCGCAGCAAGAGGCAAAACAGGTTGGTAAAATCATTTCAGATCATGAGTTCGACTCAGATACCTTGATTCGACCTGAGGGCCTGCAAGTCATAACCGAATTGATGACCGGCAAGTTCCAGCTGATTCATCTTGCCGCCCATGGCGTCTATAACTACAAAACTGACAAGGATGCAGAGCCTGTTAGCGGCATGTTGCTGGGCAACGGTCTGTTTTTGACATCTGCAGAGATCGACCGGCTCTCATCTGTGCCTGAGCTGGTCTTCATCAACTGCTGCCACCTCGGCAGGATCAGTGGTCAGCCGCAGGAATACGTGCAGAGTCGCCATAAACTGGCCGCCAACCTGGCGACCAGCCTGATTCAAAAAGGAGTCAAGGCCGTTATCGCCGCCGGTTGGGTGGTCGATGATCAGGCAGCTACCCTGTTTGCACAGCAATTTTATACTGCGATGTTCGATGGGGACGATTTTGGCGAGGCTGTTCGCGGGGCAAGAGATGTGATCAGGCGGCGTTACCTTAACTGCAACACCTGGGGCGCCTATCAATGCTACGGTGACCCGCACTACCGTCTGCAAAGCGCCGCAAGTAGAAAAAAATCCCGCAGTGAAAGTATCCGCTTTGTTTGTGAGCAGGAGGTGATTATCGCTTTGCAAAACCTGAGTTCAGACGTCATTAGCGCGACTGATGGTCAGGTTGAGGGGTTGAAACGCAAACTGGAAGAGATCAATAAACAGAGTACTCAATGGCATGACGGCGCCAAAGTACAGGTTGGTTTTGGCAAAGCCTATGCTGAACTGGATCTTTTCCCCAATGCAATCAGCGCCTATACCAGGGCGAGCAACCATGAGATAAGCGATATCAGCATCAGGGCCATTGAACAGCTGTGTAACCTGCAGGCACGCTACGCCGTCGATTTGCACAATCAACAGAAATCACAGCAGGCTGAGGAGCTGATTGACGAGGCGATCAAAAGGCTCGAAAGTATCCACGATGCCCTTGCGCCAAGCGTTGAACGCCTCGCTCTGCTCGGCAGCACCTATAAACGCCAGGCAATGACAATAAGCAGCGGATTCATCACCCCGCTCTCCAATATGTTTGATAACTACCGCAAGGCTGATGAACTGGCGCTGGAGAAAAAAGGCTCGGTTTACTGCTACACCAGGCTCAACAGGCTCACTGCACAGTTGCTGTTGAGCATACATTCGAGGAGCAAAAAGTACGCCAATCTGGATAAATTTGACACGCAACTCCATGAAGCCGAGAGCGCAACCGAATCCTTTCTGCTGCACGGAGAGAATTTCTGGGATGCCATTGCCCTGACTGATTGTGAACTCATCAGGGCGCTCTACGAAAACAACCTGCAGAGAGATGCAGAGCGAATTTTGGAACACTACCGGGAGCAGAAAAAGCGCATGGGTTCACCCCGCCAGTTTCGCTCGGTACTGGAAAACCTGCGTTTTCTGCAACAGCTCCTCAAAACCAAAAGAGCGGGAGATGCAAAACTGATTGAAGGGATTCATTCAGGATTGATTTGAATTCAT
>JAUXDV010000248.1 GCA_030620735.1 Gammaproteobacteria bacterium | reverse complement strand
GAAACAGCGCTTCATTCCGATGGACGAAGATTGAATCAAATAGCGGAGAATACAATGGCGGAGAAAAATCCATTTCCGGGTGAAAACAACACCGGACACATCTGGGATGACAATATACGTGAGCTCGACAACCCGCCTCCAGGCTGGTGGATGATCTCACTTTGGGCGTCAATAGCCTTCTTTTTCGGCTACATACTGCTCTATCCCTCCCTGCCGATTGGCAATGAACCGACCAAAGGTCTTCTCGACTGGACCTCGATTAGCGAATACCAACGCGGTCTCGATGTGGTCAATGAGGTGCGGGCGCCCTTCGAAGAGAAGATCAAGGATCTGACTGCCAAGCAGATTCTTGAGGATGATGGCCTCACGACTTATACCCTGGCTTCTGCAAAGGTGCTGTTTGGTGATTTCTGTGCGCCCTGTCACGGTGGCGGTGGTCAGGGCGGACCTGATTACCCGGTCCTGGTTGATGATAACTGGCTCTATGGCGGCTCGGTTGAGACCATTGAGCAAACCATTACCAACGGTCGTAAAGCGACCATGACAGCGCATGCAAATATTCTCAAGCCTGAGGAGACGGACGCGCTGGTGAAAGCCGTGATGGCCGGCAAGCCAGCCGAAGAGCCATTGTATGCAGCGAAAGGCTGCATCGCATGTCATGGCGCCGACGGCAAGGGACTTCAGGTGCTTGGAGCGGCAAATCTGACGGATAAAATCTGGCGCTTTACGGCTGCTGATCAGGAGCAGAGCGTCAGGGATACCATCATGCATGGCGTCAATTTTGCCGGCGATCCCAAGACTCGCGAAGCGATTATGCCTGTTTTCAAAGATCGCCTCTCAAAAGATGAGATCAAGAAGCTTGCTGTCTACGTTTACAAACTTGGCGGCGGTCAGTAAGTAACAGAAGTGCAAGAAGGCTCCCCGGTTCATACCGGGGAGTGATTATTAAGAGAGGAGAGTTATTATGAACACAGGTCTTGGTGATCCGGTCGCTTTGGGTTCTATCGCTGCTGTCATCGTCTGTATCGTTATCTTTGTCTTTCTGATCAAGAAGATTGGTACCTTGATGAAGAAGGACGAAGAGGCGCACAAGAAAGATTGATTAACCCGGTCATTTCTCCCTGGTGGTGGATATGACGACCGTTGATTGATATTTGTGGGTTGCCTTAATTCGGCGTGATTTATTGATATAATTATAAAAATCAGGAAGGGGGAGATGAATATCTCCCCCTTTTTTCGTGGTTTATCAGCCTCTTGAAGTGGGGGTAATTTAATAGTTTGCTACACGAAAGCCCTGCAATACTATTTTTTCTGACGGTGAAAGATGATGAGCAGCAATACCGACTCCAGTAGCGTCGACAAGGCGGTTGATGACATCTATGAAGATTATGAGCATTGGGAACTCAATACCGGTGATGAGACTATTCACGCCAAACGCATTGGCGGTTTCTGGCGGAATGTCAAGTGGTTGACGGGCTCCCTGTGGATACTCTATTTTCTCGGCTATTTTGTCCGCTGGGGTGATCGCCAGGCTGTTTTTTTTGATATCGGCAATCGTCAGTTTCATATCTTCAATTTCACCATCCTTCCCCAGGATTTCTGGATGCTGTCGCTGCTGCTGCTCTTTTTTGCACTGTTGCTGGCTGCCTCGACTGCGCTGTTTGGCAGAGTCTATTGCGGGTTTTTCTGTTTTCAGACCATCTGGACCGATGTCTATACATGGATCGAAGAGAAACTGGAGGGAGTTCCTGCGAAACGGCGTAAGCTCGACAAGGCCAAAATGGACTTTGCCAAATTCCGCGTCAAGTTTATCAAGCACACGTTGTGGCTGATTATCGGTTTTGTTACCGGCGTCAGCTTTGTTGCCTGGTTTTATGATGGCATTCAACTGTGGAAAGATATCTTCACTTTCCAGGTTGGATCGACCGCAATCATCACCATCGCGATGTTTACAGTCGGCACCTATGTGCTGGCCGGATTCTTGCGTGAGCAGACCTGTTTCTGGCTGTGCCCCTATGCGCGCATCCAGGCTGTCATGATCGATACGACCTCGGCTGTGGTTACCTACGATTTTCATCGCGGTGAGCCGCGCGGCAGAGTGAAAAAAGGTCAGCCTGAAGCTGAACGCATCACCGGTGACTGTGTCGACTGCCTGCAGTGCATCGCTGTCTGTCCGACCGGTGTGGATATTCGCCACGGTTCACAGGAGGGGTGCATCAACTGCGCGCTGTGCATCGATGCCTGCAATGCGGTCATGACAAAACTTAATCGTCCGACCGGCCTGATTCGCTATGAATCCCTCGATGAGATCGATGGCAAGGAGGCGAGGCCATTGCTCAAGCGTCCGCGTGTGTGGATCTATAGCGCCATCATGGCGCTGGCGCTGGCTGGCATTGCTTACGGTCTCAGCACCATCGATGCAATCGAATTAAAAGTTTTGCATGATCGCCAGCCACTGTTTGTTCTGCAGAGCGACGGCGCCATCCAGAATAAATATATGCTCAAGATCCTCAACAAGATAGACAGGGATGTCACCGTCAATATCTCTGCAACCGGTCCGGATGGATTGAAGATCATCGGCGCCGATAAACCGGTCAAAGCGCGCCATGGCAACATCACTCCGCACACTGTATTCGTGCGTGTGCCGAGTGAGAATCTGACCGATGAGACCATGCCGATCGTGTTCCATATCGTCACGACCGGCTCAGGTGAAGAGCAATTTTTCAGTGACCGCGAAAGTGTCTTTATCGGGCCCAGGCGTTAGTTGATCTCAGATATATTTGTTATTGCGATGAGATTGCCGCGCTGCGCTCGCAATGACGGCTACTGGCGGTGCAATGCGCTCTGCTTATTGACACCCTACGCTCGCAATGACGTGAAAGGTTGTCATTGCGAGGAGGCCCAGCCGACGCGGCAATCTGGTCTGAAGCTTGCCACGCTGCGCTCGTAATGATGGGTTAATCGGAAATGATGAGTTAATTATGTCAAACAAACAATCTGCTTTCCGCAGTCCCTGGATCATTGGCTGGCTGGCATTGCTGCTGGTGGTGCTGGCGATCAACATCACATTTATCTCTCTTGCAGTGAAGAAACCCCCCTCCCTGGTGGTGGATGATGCCTATGAGCGCGGCAAGGACTATCATGATAATATTCTCAAACGTCAAGCGGAGAAGCCGAAGTGGAAGACGCAAGTGGCGTTTGCAGGCGCAAAGAATTTCATGGGCGATTTGAAAATCCCCGCTTACAACAAGCCTGTGAAGCTGGACTACAAGGTCACCGATGAACAGGGCGAGCCGGTTGAGCCTCACAGCGTCACCTTTTACGCCTACCGGAACTCGGATGCCAAA
>JAUXDV010000240.1 GCA_030620735.1 Gammaproteobacteria bacterium | reverse complement strand
AATCGCTGGCTGGCGATAAAGAGGTTGATGCCGAGCGGCGGCGTGGAATATCCGATTTCGAGATTGGCAAGAAATATAATGCCAAGATGAACCGGGTCTACCCCATAGCGCGCCGCCAGGGGAATAATCAAGGGCGCCACGACAATAATCGCGGAGAAGATATCCATCATCGCGCCGACAACCAGCAGGAACAGGTTTAACAGCAACAGGAACTCAAGAGGACTGGTGATATGCCGCTCGAGCACTTCCAGCATCTGCATTGGCAGTTGTGCATCGATCATCAGATTAGTAAGGCCGAGAGCGACAAGCAGGATGATAAGCAGGCTGCCGAAGAGGATGCAGCTTTCAACAAGCAGGCCGAAGAAGCGGGTTTTCAGATCGATTGTCCTGTGAACAACAACCTCGATAAAGATGACGTAGGCAGCTGTCGCAGCTGAGGCTTCCATGATAGAAACAAAGCCGCCGAATATGCCGGTAACAATGCCAATGGGCAGAAATATGTCCCAGATGGCGCCACGAGCAGTAACTGCCAGCGTCTTGAAATCGAACGCATGTTTTGCAACATGCAAATGGCTGCCATGCACCATGCTGTAGATTGCCAGCATGATCATCAGCAGCACTCCGGGAACTACACCGGCAAGAAACATCTTTTCGATGCCAACTCCGGCAACGATGCTGTATATCATGATCGCCATGCTTGGCGCAAACAACAAACCCAGTGAGCCGGACGTTGTCAGCAAACCGAGAGAAAACCTTTCGTGATAACCTTCGCCTACAAGAATCGGATAGAGCAATCCACCCAGAGCCAGGATAGTTACACCCGATGCGCCCGAATAGGATGTAAAAAAAGCGCAGGTCCCTATGGTTACGATAGCCAGTCCGCCTGGCATCCAGCCAAGTGCGGCACGGTAGAAATTAACCAGTCTTTCCGGTGCGCCGCCGTTCGCCATCAGGACACCGGCTAGTGTGAACAATGGTATGGCGATCATATTGGGCGTCGATGCCAGGCGATGCATCTCGATGATCAGGATATCGGGGCTGATATCAGCATAATTGCTGGCAAGCAGGCCGCCGCCGGCGAGCACCACGAAGAGAGGCGCACCGACCAGTGCAAGCAGCACCAGTATCAGGACTGCGCTAAGCATCTGTTTTGTTGAGCAAACAGTTTAGCAGGAAGTGCGCTCCAAGCAGGCCGAAGCCAAGCGGGTAGATCAGGGTAAACGGGAGTGTCCAGCGTTCATTGTCAGGAGTATATTGCCACTCATCCACAACGAATATGACCCCGTGATAACTCATCACTGCGCATATCAGTGTGGAAAAAAGTGACAGCGGGCAACGCAGCCGCAACACGATTCGCTTGCTCATGACCGGCGTGAGTGCATCGATCTTGATGTGGCGTAATTTTGATGTGGCGATAACCGCTCCCATGGCGCCGCAAATAACCAGCAGGTTGCGATTGATAATTTCAATTTCCGGAAAACCGAAATTGAAAAAGTTACGCGTCAGAATCTGAATCAGTGATAGAGCGAGGAGTAAAAACAGGCTGGAAGCGGCAATGATGCTTTCAACTTTTACCAGACCCTGTTCAAAACTTTCGATCACGAAACTGCCTGACTGTTAGTTGTTGGCTCATCGCCGAACGTTGGCAAGATGCTTCTTCACTCTGGCAAAATTAGCGGCGGGAATATAGTTTGTTGCCGCCAGTTGCTTTGCTGCAAGATCGCGAATTTTTATCATTTCACTCATATTGACGTCTGACCAGCCAAACATGAATTTGATGCCGTTCTTCTTAAGAATCGCCTGGCTTCTTTTATTCTCTTTGCGCGCCTGCTTGCGAATATCATCGCCCAGCCGCTTGCCCGTTGTCTTCAGCAACTGTTGCAAATCTTTTGGCAATTTGTTGTAAAAACTGTTGCTGACTATCAAACCACCGATAGCGTTGGTAAATGCTATCTCACTCGCGTAGTTGAGTTTTGAATACCATTGCAGGGCTATGGCGCCAAAGCTTGAGGCGTAGATGGTATCTATGCTGCCGTGCCTGGCGGATAGCTGGGTGTATACATCAACGATTGAGAGTGGCACAGGTTTTATCTTCGCTGCTTTGAAAAATGCTGCGCCCAACGGATCTCCCTGCCATAACCAGATTTTTGATTTCCTGAGGTCATCAATGGATTTGACAGGCTGCTTTGAGAAGAAGTGAATGAAGCCTACTTCCGGCCAGCCCAGCAATTCAAACCCCTTTTTCCTGAAGCCCGCTTCCAGTTCCGGCATGATTTTGTTGCGCACATAATCTGACTCGCGCGTATTCTTGAATAAAAAAGGCACTTCGAGCACGCGCGCGGGTGAATAGATACGGCCGATGCCATAGCCGGTAAACATGCCGCCTTGCAACTGTCCTTTGCGTATCTTGCGCAATACATCGGGCTCATCTCCCATGACGCCGCCGGGGTACATTTTCAACTTGAGCCGCCCTTTGCTCTTCTTTTCGACCTCTTTGGCCCAGTCATCCAGCAGATTGGTCCACGAGGTTCCGGTCGGAAGCAAGGTAGCAAATTTGAGCACATAGGTTTTTGCGTTGACATTGGCGCTCAATGCCGTTAGCAACACGACCAGGGCGAGAAATCTTAAAACCATTCGTTTTCCCTCTTGAGCAGCGCAGCGGCCTTGCGCTTTGCTATCTGGTTTTGCAGGCCAAGTTCCGGCATCAGGTTATCCGGCGCATTGACAACACCGCTGAGAAGTTGGTGAAACTCTTTCCTGTTGAACTCCTGGCGGGCAAGGTATTGCGCCTGCAACAGGTCGGGAATCAGCAGTTTGCCGTTGGTGATTTTCCGGGCGTGATCAAAATATGCTCTGGATTTCTTGAAGTTGCCGCCGATCGTCGGCGCGCGGCTGCCGTAATAGACGCCAAAATACATGTGCGCACCGCCGTAATAGAAGGTGTCTTCAAGTTCGATGACGCGTTGCATCAATGCGGTGGCGCGAGGCAGTTGCGCAAGGGCGTCGGGGTCGTCGCGATGCATATCAATCCACTTTCCCCAGTTACTCGCTGTCCAGAACATGGCGGCAACATCACTCTTGCGCATACCGCTGACCTGCTTGTTAAAGTCTGCTATGGTGCTGCCGAGCAGGTTGTTGGCGCCGTTAAGTTGCAGTGCCGTGACGCCGTGCCGCATGCCGCGCAGATAGAGATCCGACGCCACCTGTGGCTGACTATCTTCCCTGAAGCCATAGGCAAGGCCGTAGAGTCCCTGCGCTGCGTAGGTCTGCAACTGGGCATTCTTCGGGTCAATCTTGATCATGCGCTGCAGTATCTTGAGATTGCCCGTGACTGTCTTCTCGGCTTTCTTCAGGTCGGTTTCACGATTGAGCTTTTCAATACTATTATCGATCAGTGGAAGCGCTGGCTGCACCAGCATCTGGCCACAGGAGGT
>JAUXDV010000190.1 GCA_030620735.1 Gammaproteobacteria bacterium | reverse complement strand
CATCCGGCTGTTCCAGCTCCCGCTGTACCTCGTCTAACTGCTCTCTTTTGCCGGCATAGTCAAAGATACCCCCTCAGGGATTCCATACGTCCCCTGAGATCAGAAATTTTATTGGTAATCGGGTTAATGTCTTGCATTTTTCTTCCTATTTTCAATATGTTATTAATGTTATCAACCACTTGTATCAGTTAAATTTAGATGGAATTGATACCATTTTTGCCTCAAATAGACTAAAATAACGCTCGTAGTGATACAGAATTGATACAAAAAATGATACCAAAAAGCCGATATCAGGTTGAGACTGATACCGGCTCTACACAATCACGCTGAAAAGGAGCAAGATCATGCATGACAAAAATTATACCAGATCGGAGGCTTTCTAATGGCCTCCATCACCAAGCGTGGCAAGAAGTATCGTGCACTCGTTCGCAAAAAAGGCATCACCCGATGCCATACATTCCAAACCAAGTCAGCCGCCAAGACATGGGCAACCCGCATCGAAGCCGAACTTGAGCAGGTAGCCACCGGATCAAGACTGCCGGTTAAAGGTTGGACAGTGGGCGACCTGATTGACAGATACATCGCCGATATCAAACCAGTGAAGCAGTGGAGTTCCGGGAAAGACTCTGTTCTCAACAAGATCAAACAACACATAGGAGATAAGCCAAGCTCTTCATTCTCTGTTGAGATGGTGATGGCCTTCGCTCGTGACAGGCGGCGTGAAGGAGCTGGAGACGCCACCATTGCAGGGGACCTGAGCTATCTCTCCTCTGTCATGAAATATGCGCGTAATACCTTGCGGCTTGGTGTCTCAGTGGATGCCATAAAGGAAGCGCGTGGCGCACTCGTCGACAATGGCATGATTACACAGTCAAGGGAGAGAACCAGAAGGCCGACAGGGAATGAGCTTGAACTGCTGAACGCATATTTCGCGAAGAGTTGGAGCAAGATACCAATGATTGACATCATCGACTTCGCCATTGCCAGTGGCATGAGACGCGGGGAGATCTGCAGGATTGAATGGGTGGATCTGGATAAGGAGAAGCGCACTGTCATAATCAGGGATCGCAAGCACCCACAGAAGAAGCTCGGCAATCACCAGACAGTTCCTCTATTGAATGATGCGTTTGATATTGTCATGCGCCAACCAAGAGGGGACGACCCGTGCATCTTCCCCTATCTAAAGCAGTCAATCACCGCTGCATTTACGCGTGGGTGCATCGGGTCGAGGATCGTGGATCTGCACTTCCATGATCTACGTCACCATGCATTGAGCATCCTGTTTGAACAGGGTTACTCGATCCAGGAGGTTGCCATCGTCAGCGGGCATAGGAGTTGGGACATGCTGAAACGCTACACCCACATCAAGCCAGAGAGTCTGCACCGATCAGTTACGCAAGAGTCATAAATCTCGCTGCAGCAACGGATGACGAGCAATGTCAGCAGCTAGTTCACCCAGGCGAATCACCTTCTCCAGGGTCTCCGCTCGGAAACCTGTTTCCACCGCCAGCCCCTGGATATGTTCAGCGCTGAGATTCATCAGGTTCCTTGCCTTCCACAAGTATGTCAGGAACGATCAGATTCCATCGCCGAACAAGTACACCACCACGCTGGTCCCTGGCAAGATGAACCGCTCTCGCATATCGATTTCAATAATTTCTGGTTTCAGTTCATCTGGGATAGATATTGCCACACTGCGCGGCACTACGTGCAGCAGGGATGTCCAGATGCTCTGGTTAGAGGCTGTCACCCAGTGGATGCCCAATGAATGGAAAACTGCTGGAATTCTTGCAGTTCAAGGCGGAGGCAATACCGCATTGCAAATCGGGATAAAAAAGCTGCTTTTTTCATGCTATTCGCTTAATATAAATCATATAATTCGCTTGATTTATTTCACTGTATTAGCGCAATATATACTAGGGAATATGAATGGTGACCTATGAACGACAGATACCCACGCTGGCAGAAAGAGAATATACAAGAGGCGATGTCTACCCGTCGCGTCCTCCTGCTTTCAGGTGTGCGTCAATGCGGTAAAACCACACTGGCAAAAGAGTTAGTGGATGAGGATACCGAATATCGCACACTGGATGACTTAACCCTCAAGCAAGCGGCGGAAAATGACCCGCATGGCTTTGTCAAACACAGCAAGCGAACCTTGATCATCGATGAAGTACAGCGCGTACCGGACTTGCTGCCTGCGATTAAAAAAGCCGTCGATGACGATACCCGTGCGGGTCAATATCTACTCACAGGCTCAACAAATATACAGGCCTTGCCCGGAGCGCAGGAATCACTTGCGGGACGGATTAGCAAATTGCGTCTTCGACCACTCACACAAGGCGAACTACAGAAAACTGCACCACATTTTATTGACCGCGCCTTTTCCGGTGCGCTCGAAACCCCTGCGACACACCGTGATAAAGACACTCTCATAGAAATGGCTGGCGCAGGCGGGTTTCCAGAGGCGCTTCTTTTAGATGGCCGCAGGCGCAAACGCTGGCACATCGATTATATCAATGCCATTTTGGAGCGCGACCTGAGGGACATCACCCGCATTCACCGCCTGAATCAGATGCAGGAACTCGTCAGGATATTGGCCGCATGGTCATCCAAATTCATGAATGCCACGCAGATAGGCAGCACACTCTCCTTAAAAACCCAGGCGTTGAACGCCTATATCAATGCGCTGGAATCGCTCTACCTGATCGAGCGCGTTAAGCCGTGGACACGCACTGATTATGACCGTGTCGGAAAACAGGAAAAGTTGTTTATGACGGATAGCGGACTGATGACGTCCCTGCTCGGCTGGCATATGGATCAAATTCGCTTTGATACGGATCGCGCAGGGAAACTCATCGAGACCTTTGCTTTTAACGAACTTGCAGCGCAGATCGATGCCGCCGATGGTTTATATGAACTTTGGCACTATAGAGATCGTCAACAACGGGAGATTGACTTCCTGATTGAACGCGATGACGGCGCCATGATTGGAGTAGAGATCAAATCCGGCAGCAATATCGGCGCGAAAGATTTCAAGCATCTGAAGTGGTTCAAAAACACCCTGGCCGGTGATCGATCATTCAGCGGCATTCTCCTCTACAGCGGAGAACACATCGCATCCTTCGGGGAAAATATGCATGCTGTTCCCTTTGGCAGCCTGTGGATGTAACGCTCCGCATATATCAGCCGCCTGAATGTAGTGCTGTTATGCTCACTGCGTTATTCCCTGACGAAACACGCTCCGAAATAGATTAGAAAGAGCCTGGCGGATTACTGTAGGTATTCTCTCAAACATACATCTCTTTGCCATCCTCCAGGCGCAACCAGCCCTTCACGATCCTGTAAATCACCCAGATCATATCTACGCCGAGAATCAGATATCCCACGCCAATATAGAACGTAATAAAGCCGATAACTGACCATAAGAGGCTAAACCAGAATGTTCTGATCTGCCAGCGGAAATGCGATTCAAGCCAACTCCCCTGCACACTCGATTTCTTCACATAATTCACGATAACAGCAACAAAAAATGTCACCCCAAGCAAATAGGAAGCTGCCTGCAACGCATAGACGACCCTGGTTACCATTTTATTTGATCTGCTTACTTCATCTTCTATCGCGACCTGGATTCGTTCATTCATTGTGCTCTTAACCTCTTCGCTCATTGCTCGGTCACCTTACTGAAATCCATCAGCTTACATTTTATTCTGTTCGTCGAAAAGGAGAGGAACATTTAATTGTTCTCAACTCGCACGCTCTCGTGATTGTGCACCCGCCTTCGTCCAGTTGATCAGTCCCCTGATTGCCAGCACGAGCAGAAATAGGTAAAGCAGCGAAACGAATTTGATGTCTTTGACGAAGTAGAGTCCAATTCCGATAATGTCGACAATGATCCAGTAGTACCAGCTTTCTATGTGCTTGCGAGCCATGAGCCACATCGCGGTCAAGCTCATGACTGTCGTCAGCGCATCAATATATGGAAACGATGCGGCTTCAGGAAAAGCCACCGGCATCCATAGGTGAATGTGACTCATGGTTGCACCGAGAGCGGTGGAGAAAACAGCCGTGACGACCACCCAAATAAACAATGCCCGGCCAGAACTGTAGCTCACCTCCACAATCGCCTGCTTCCCCTGCCGGGACTTCGACCAATACCACCATCCATACAGACTCGCGCCAAGGTAGTAGATCTGCTCCAGTGCATCCGAATAGAGCCGGATCTGATAGAAAAGCGTCATATAGAGCAAAACACTGATGATCCCCACCGGCCAGGTGAGCATGTT
>JAUXDV010000212.1 GCA_030620735.1 Gammaproteobacteria bacterium | reverse complement strand
ATGGACCGCCTCGATATGTTGCTCAACAAGGAGAGTGGCCTGAAAGGAATCTGCGGTGAGAATGACATGCGCACTATCAGCAAAGCAGCCGGGCAGGGAGAGAAACAGGCCAAGCTTGCCCTGGCGATGTTCTGCTACCGGATTAACAAATATATCGGCGCCTATATGGCGGCTCTTGGCGGGGTGGATTGCATTGTGTTTACCGGCGGCATTGGTGAAAATTCAGCAATTGTCCGGCAGATGAGCTGTCAGGGGCTGGATTGGCTTGGCGTCATTCTCGATGATGAGAAAAACACTATCCACCAACAGGAGATCCTGGAGATCCAGGCAACTGACAGCCGTGTCAGCCTCCTGGTCATACCCACTGACGAGGAGCATGAGATCGCCAGCCAAACCTTGCAGGTGATCAATAACGCCTAACTGTTGTCATTGCCAGTGAAACTCTGATTGAAGCGCGTAGCGATTCAATCAGAGTTTCCCAAACAACTTAACCAGGATAATTATCATGAAAAAACCACATCAGGATAAAGAGTTGCTAGCCGAAGAGGAATTTTTGCGCGGCGCTGACGACTTGCTGGTTGATTTTGACCGGGCAGTCAAGGTGTTCGATGAATTTGTTTCAGGTTGTCGCGGCCTGTACGAAATCGGACCAGCGGTTACCGTATTCGGTTCCGCCCGTTTTAAAGAGGATCACCGTTACTATCAAATGGCGAGAGAACTGGGGCGCACACTGGCTGAAAAGGGATTTGCCGTGATTACGGGTGGTGGTCCGGGAATCATGGAAGCCGCAAACCGTGGCGCCAGGGAAGCGGGAGGCCTCAGTGTCGGCTGTAATATCGAGCTTCCGATGGAGCAGGCTGTCAACCCGTATGTCGATGTGAGCATTGACTTTGACTATTTTTTTGTCAGAAAAGTGATGCTGGTTAAATACTCATCCGGTTTTGTGTTTATGCCGGGAGGCATCGGCACACTGGACGAAATGTTCGAAACCCTGACATTGATACAGACCGGGAAAATCAAATCCTTTCCCTGTGTGGCAATGGGGGAAACATTCTGGAAACCCATGCTTGATTTTGCCAGGGAGAGCATGAACCGGGAAGGTACTATTCAGCAAGGCGAAGTAGACGTTGAAATAACGGATTCACCTGCTGATGTAGTCGACTATATCAGGGAAAAGGTTCATCAGGCGCAAGATCAATAACCCCGTGTATGTGAGTAAAGTGCTCTTGCATTTTTTATCGTGGTCAGACGACCACTCCTACGTCTGGTGCGGCATCGTTGTGTAGGAGCGGTCTTCTGACCGCGACCATGCACGGGTTTTTCGAGAGGTTACATCACTTTCAAGATGCGTTTTCCTGACGTGTCATACAGACATTTTTCACTGGAGTTCTTATGCAAATAGGTATGTTGGGTTTAGGCCGTATGGGCGCAAATATGGTGCGCCGTCTGATGAACGACGGGCATGAGTGTGTGGTCTATGACAGGTCGCAGGAAGCTGTTGCGGAACTGCAGAGCGCCGGCGCCACAGGGGCTGTCGATGTGGATGATTTCATCAGCAAGCTGACGCCTCCCAGGGCGGTATGGATCATGGTGCCGGCTGCTGTCGTCGACACAGTGGTTGATGACCTGGCTGCGCGCATGGACTCTGATGACATAATCATCGATGGCGGCAACTCCTACTACAAGGATGACATCACTCGCGCCAATGCTCTTCGAGACAAGGGGTTGCACTACGTCGATGTCGGCACAAGCGGCGGCGTGTGGGGTCTCGAGAGAGGCTACTGCCTGATGATCGGCGGTGAGGATCAGGTCGTTTCGCATCTTGATCCGATCTTAAAAACCATTGCTCCGGGCATGGGTGAGATAGACCGCACGCCGGGACGCGAGGGTGATGCCAGTCGTTCCGAGCAGGGCTACCTGCATTGTGGTCCCAATGGTGCCGGACACTTCGTCAAGATGGTGCACAACGGCATCGAGTACGGCATCATGGCGGCCTATGCCGAAGGCTTCAATATTCTCAAGCATGCCAATATCGGCAAAGGGAATCAGTCAGCCGATGCCGAGACCGCCCCCTTGCGTGATCTACAAAACTTCCAGTTCGATATCGATACCGCCGAGGTGGCCGAAGTGTGGCGACGCGGCAGCGTGGTTGCATCCTGGCTGCTGGACCTCACGGCCATCGCACTCAAAGAGAGCCCCGACCTCTCCAACTTCTCAGGAAGGGTATCAGACTCCGGAGAGGGACGCTGGACCAGCATGGCCGCAATCGAGACCGGAACATCGGCGCATGTATTGACTGCGGCGCTGTTCAACCGTTTTACTTCCCAGGGTGAAACTGACTTTGCCGACAAACTGCTCTCCGCCATGCGCTATCAGTTTGGCGGTCACCACGAAAAACAGGACGATACATAGTGGCTGGTTCAGGTCAGCCCCTGACAGCGCCAGCAGCGGTCATTGTTATCTTCGGCGCTGCCGGTGATCTGACCAAGCGCAAGCTGATCCCTGCGCTTTTCAATCTGGCGTCGCAGGAGTTACTCTCTTCACACGCCATGGTGGGCATTGACCGCGTGGAGATGGACAGCGAGACCTACCGGCAAACGCTGAGCGAGGAGATTGAATCCTATGTCGGTAGTGGTTTCAAGCAGGATTTATGGGATGCGAATGTTGGCAAGGTTTATTACACTCCGGGCGATTTCCGTAACCCGGAAAGCTATCAGCAGCTGAAAACATTGCTGCTTGAGGTTGACAAGGAACAGGGCGCGCCGGGCAATTACCTCTTCTATCTGGCAACGCCCCCCAGCTTTTTTGGCGTGATCGCAACCGAACTGGGCAAGGCCGGGCTGGCGCAGGAAGCCGACGGTCGCTGGCGGCGAATCATTATAGAAAAACCCTTTGGCCGGGATCTGGAGTCGGCCAGGGAGTTGAATGTGACCTTGCACCAGAGTTTTCAAGAGCATCAGGTCTATCGCATCGATCACTACCTTGGCAAGGAGACGGTGCAGAATATCATGGCTTACCGTTTCGGCAACGGCACCGTCGAACCGATTTGGAACCACCGCTACATCGATCATGTGCAGATTACCGTGGCCGAATCTCTCGGCGTTGAAGACCGCGCCAGTTACTACGAGGAGGCTGGCGCACTGCGCGACATGGTCGCCAACCACCTGTTGGCAGTGTTGTCAGTGGTCGCCATGGAACCACCCAACTCCTTTGAAGCCGATGCCATTCGTGATGAACAGATCAAGGTTCTCAAGGCGATTCAGCCGTTCGATCCCGAGCGGGTGCTGACGAACACGGTGCGTGGTCAGTACGGCGAGGGTGTGCAGGGAGATGCTGAACGCCTGCGCGCCTATCGCGACGAGCCGGGAATTGCCGATGATTCGAGCACCGAAACCTACGTTGCCATGAAACTGATGATCGACTCCTGGCGCTGGGCCGGAGTGCCCTTTTATCTGCGCACCGGCAAGCGCATGCCCGGGCGTTATTCTGAAGTGGCTATCCAGTACAAGCATGCGCCCAATATGATGTTCCAGGGAGCGCGTGAGCGGCGCAAAGGTTTCGCATCCAACCATCTGGTGCTGCGGTTGCAGCCCAATGAAGGCATCAGCATGGAGTTCAACGCCAAGGTGCCGGGTACTGAATTCAATGTGTCACGGGTGCGCATGGATTTTGACTATGACGACTACTTCGAGGAATCCACAACCTCGAGCGGTTATGAAACGCTGATCTATGACTCTCTGTGCGGTGATGCGACGCTGTTTAAACGCGCCGACAATATCGAGACGTGCTGGGAGTTGTTGCAACCCATTCTCGATGTCTGGCAGGCTCTGCCGCCGCGCAACTTTCCGAATTATCCGGCGTGTAGTTGGGGGCCGCCTGAGGCCGATGAACTGCTGGCCCGGGACGGTTATGCCTGGAAGAGGTCAGAGTGAA
>JAUXDV010000250.1 GCA_030620735.1 Gammaproteobacteria bacterium | reverse complement strand
TTGATGCCGAAATCGCCATCCGGACCGCCGGGATTGTGGCTTGCCGAGAGGATGATGCCGCCCTGCGCCTTGTACTTGCGAATCAGGTGGGAGACGGCCGGTGTCGAGAGCAGCCCGTGCTGACCGACCAGAACTTCGGCGATTCCGTTTGCTGCCGCCATCTTGAGGATGGTCTGAATGGCTTCACGATTGTAGAATCGCCCGTCACCCCCCAGTACCAGGATGCCTCCCCTGAGCACTGGAACAACATCGAATACCGACTGCACAAAATTTTCGAGGTAATGCGGTTGCTGGAAGGTGATGACTTTTTTTCTCAGCCCCGAAGTTCCGGGCCGCTGGTCATCAAAAGGGGTTGTGGCAATGCTGCTCATAATTCTTACTCGATTAGTCTCTGATAACCATACATTTCACCACATCAATCCTTTGTTGTCAGCGTTTATTGCAGAGATGATGATAAATCGGCAAAATACTCCTCTATTCTCAACTGCTTCTGCTGGAGCCAAGGGGGCTAAAAATAAGGCTCTGTCCGCAACATCTCAAAAAACCCGTGCATTGCTCGAGTCTGTGCAGGATCGGGATCACTCTTTCAGCGCCACTATTCAGCATCTTGTTAAATGAGCTAATAAGTCGCTGCTGTTGGGTGTGTCTAAAGGAAACGTCGGGGCCGTTCCTTTGCATCTATGCAATCACGGCATTCGCACAAGCGTATCGAAGTACTCCATTCGGCATTTTATGAATTCCCGACAAGGGAGCAGTTCATTGCACTCGTCTGCGGGTCTCTGACCAGGCTCCGCTTCTTCCTGAAAAATTGAGGATACGATCACTGGTAACCAGTGTCGCGGAATAGTCTTCCACTTCCAGCGATTGTGGTGTTTCGCCGGCCTTGATCCTTTTGCTTCGCCATCCTCCCGAAAGTACGCCATATGCAGCAAAACGCCGGTTGGTGATCACGACCGCGGTTGCATTTGCTACCTGATAATCAAGAATATGCTCTTCGGCATGCAGCTTCAGACGGTCGAAGCGACCAGCTCTGGTATTGGAAGCAACCACTTCGCCACTTTCAAACACGAGGAACAGGACTTTCTCGACCTCATCTGCACAGAGCTGAAAACTCAGTGCTGACAAGGTTAAGATGAAAATTCCAATAGCCGTATTTGCTCCTCGTCTCGACAGTCCGGGAGATTTGATAGGGAAGATGTCACGATGGGGCGCTACTACAGTAAACATTTGTCTGATAACTGACAGCATGTTGAGGTGGTTAATCATTGCTCTTCTTCGTAAGACCTGTTGTGAGAATAAATCTCTGTATGATGAGCCTCTTGCAATATTCTCAAAAGCTGTCATTTCGACTGAAAGGAGAAATCTTAAGTTATTAGAGCTTCTTGCAAAACTCCGTCATTCCGGCATGTTTTTAGCCGGACTAAAGCGCTAGCGCTTTGAACGCCTACAGGGCGGCCCGAAGGGAGAGCAAAGCGAATAATTCCATTTTCTCGATCTGTAAGTGGTTGATTCTATAGATTCAGGCTACCGGATCAAGTCCGGCACAGGCTCCGCCGGAATGACGAATTTTGGGGTTTTGCAAGAGCCTCTCCCGTAAGCAATCTTCTGACCGCGAATTGCCGGATGTGCAGACGAACGTGTCAGAATAATTTTGCAAATTGAAGACCGGCCTGATATTCTTACGTCATAGAGTATACGTATGAATAGCGGGGGTTCATTATGGATAAAATTTTATCGGCGCGTGTTGATGAGTCAGTTATACAGCAAATAGGAGTGTTAGCCAATGAACTTAAAACCTCCAAGAAAGCTGTTATTGAAGCGGCAATCAGAGTGTTTTCTGAGCAGACCGGTTTAGAGAAAAAAATTGATGCATTTGAAAACAGCTGTGGCGCCTGGGAAAGATCAGAAACTCCTCAGGAAAGCATTTCAGAAGCGCGTTCAGCTTTCAATAAATCGATGCAAAGGCATCATCGATGAGGGCTTATATCGATGCGGATATTCTTATCTGGCATCTTCGAGGAGAGAAGAGGGCAAAAAATTTGTTAATGCGTCTTCGGGACAAGGGTGGTTACGATCTTTATACCGGAGCGATGCAGCGTGCAGAAGTTGTTTTCTTTATGAGGCCTGAAGAGGAGGCTGCGACAGCGTTATTTTTGTCGCAGTTTACAACAGAGTCAGTGGACCAGAAAATTGTTGATATAGCCGGGACGCTGTATCGTAAATGGAATCCCAGTCATGGAACTGATGCCAATGATGCAATTCTAGCCGCTACTGTGATGCAGACAGGAGGATGCATTTTTACGCTGAACAGCAAACATTTTCCTATGCCGGAATTAAATATACGGAAAGGATGGAGGTGAATCTTTTCATGTGCCCACGAAAGATTAACCGGGATAAAACAGCAGGCCGTCATCGATGGTGACGGCATGCATCGGATGCGCATAGAGTTCCGAGAGGTTCTCCGGGGTAGCAATATCCATCGTCCGGCCTTTGATGTAGCGCCCGTCGCCAAACAGCAGCAACAGATGTGAACATAGCCGCACTGCGACCGATGGATCGTGCAGGACCATGATGCATGACCTATTCTCAATCGAGAAATAGTTCCTAACTAGTTGTAATAATTTAAACATTATTCCAGGATCGAGGTGGTTTTCCGGCTCGTCCAGGAGTGCAATACGGGGTGACTGGGTGTGCAGAATTGCCATTGCAACCCGCTGCATCTCGCCGCCGGAGAGTGTATTCGCTGCTCTGTCGGCAAGTTCTGCTATCTTGAAATTTCGCATTGCAATGTGAACGAGTTGACGATCCTCAGCAGAAATACCCGCCAGCAGCTTCTGATGTGCAAACCTGCCGCTCATCACCAGCTCTTCAACCCTGGTGGGAAAATCATAACTGCTGTGTTGAAACAGCAGGCCGATTAATTGGGCAAGTTCCCGCCGGGAGTAGCTGTTGATTGACTGCTGCTGAATGCGAATCTCGCCATCTTCTACCTCTCGCAACCCTGCCAGGCTGTGCAGCAGCGAGGTTTTTCCGCAGCCATTGGGGCCTAAAATACCCCAGCACTGCTGCGGCTCGATGCGCCACTGCAGTTGCTGAATGAGCTCCCTGTCACCGGCGCGAATATTGATTTTTTGACACTGCAGCAATGCTTTCATCGCTGTGACCTTTTCATCAGCAACAGAAAGATCGGCACGCCGATCATGGCGGTAAAGACCCCGACCGGCATCTGCCTCGGTGCAATGATGGTGCGTGACATCAGGTCAGCCGCCATCATCAGTACCCCTCCGAGCATGACGCTGGCGGGAATGAGGCG
>JAUXDV010000112.1 GCA_030620735.1 Gammaproteobacteria bacterium | reverse complement strand
TGTTGTTCGTATTCAAGGCGCAGCAAGGGGCGCATAGCAGCGTTATGTAACTCTTGCTGGAACGCAGAAGACGGACAACAGGGCAAGCAGGATCGGGAAGTTATTTTTGGACAACGACTTAGCGTCTTGGCGAGAGTTATTGTTGTAATTTGACTCATTTGTAAAGATGTTAGCCACTCAAGGATTACTGGGGAGAACTCTATGACTATCAAAGTCGGCGTCTTTGTCGATTCTGAAAACGTCCGCCGTAGTGGCGGCTATCATCTCCGTTACGATGTTCTGCGCCGTTTTGCAGAGCGTGGCGATCGCACCCTGGTTCATCTCAACACCTACATGGCATTTGACAAGGAACTTGCCGAAAAAGATAGTGAATACGCAAGAAAATCCTACACGCATCAACAGATTGCGCGCCAGTTCGGCTGGAAAGTGAATATCAGGGATACACGCCGCATAACCAATGATGAGGGGCAAACCACGATAGAGGGAAATTCGAACCTGAGCATCGCGGTCGACGTACTGCTGCAGGCGGAACATCTCGATGAGATCCTCCTGGTGACGGGTGATGGTGACTTTCTGCCTCTTGTCAGCGCCATTCAGAACAGGGGGCGTCGTGTGGAACTGCTTGGCTTTGACCATGTTTCGACGCAATTGCAGCGTCAGGTCGACGCTTTTCACTCCGGTTTTCTCACTCCTAACCTGATTCCTATCGCCTATGAACCGAAAAATGCATGGGGACGCACCGGCTCCTGTGTGCGCGGAGTTTGCACAAAATGGTTTGCAGAGAAGGGCTATGGTTTTCTCAGTTTTCTTGATCGCATCGATGACAACAGCTGGATCACCAACACCCGCGTCAAGGAGTCACCCTGGACCAGCGCCTTCTGCCACATCAACGAAATCTCCTCGGATGTCAATGAGGAGGATCTCATTCATGGCGATACCGTGCTTGAATTCTATATTCAGGAGAGTCCACAGGATGCTGACGGCCTGATTGCGCAGAATGTGCGTTTGGTGCAGGCATAAAAAAGTTTGCAGTTGGCAGTCTGCAGATTCAAACAATGCACGCGGTTATTGAGGTACTACTCTCTACATGCTCCGGCAAAAACATCTGCCAGTGCATTCCCCAGCATCTCATCGAGATGCACTGCATTACTCTGATGTGGAATGCTGTCGCAACTCCAGATGTTTTCGACTCCTGCTGCAGCGAGTCTGTGTCGTGCATCGCCGACAAACAGCGCATGCGTCACCAGTACCGAGATGGAGCCAGGCGCATGGGATTCAAGCTCCCTGGCTGCAACCTCCAGGGTTTTTCCGGTGCTGGCCACGTCATCCAGCAGCACGATATCTCTTCCCTGATATGAAGCGGGTGGAAGCTTCACCACCACATCCTTGTCCCCAAAGCGCTGCTTGCTCGCCACGACATAATCCAGCTTGTCATAGGCGGCGATAGCGGCAACCCACTGTTCAGACTCCTGATCAGGGCCAACCAGCAGGGGATTCTCAAACCGGGAGGCCAGAAAATGCGCCATGGGCCTGGTGGCTTTCAGATTTAATGCAACCCTGGCGGGGATGGCTTCTGATAAGCGTGAGATGCGATGAAGGTGCGCGTCAACGGTTAGCACTTCGGAAAAATAGTCTGCAATCAGTCTTCCAATGATGCGCTGGCTGACGATCTCTCCCGGCGAGAAGGCCTTGTCCTGACGCATATAGCAAAGATAGGGGGCGATAAGCGTACAGTGTTCCACCCCCTGCTCCCTGGCGCCGGCCGCAGCCAATATGAGCTCCAGCAATTTGCCGTTGGGCCGATCAAGACTGCGGCAGAATGCAACCCGTGACGGTAGTTTTTCAGGCAGGAGCAGGCGACTTTCACCATCGGGAAAAGTGTGGATATCCACCTCGGCATAAGAGAGGCCGGCTGCTTTTGCCAGGCGTATGGCTGCTTCCCGGTATTCCGGAAAGCCAAGAAGCAGTCCGTCACTACGGCATGATTGCATCAACTCCTCCGTTCAGATTTGAAATCCGTTATCAATCTCCGCCGCCTCCCTTGCAAAGGTGAAGTTTGCCGGAAATTCAGCATGGATGGTGTACAGAGGCTCATCCTGCCCGACTCGATCCCCACACCTTTTGTGCAGATCAACTCCGGCCCCCTTGTCAATCGGCGCACCGGCCAGACGAGCTATATGCGCAATCTGAAAATTATCGATTGCACTCACCATGCCAGCCTCAGGCGCCGCCACCTGAAACTGCAGACGCCCTGGCAGCTGCCGGGTCTGATTCTTCCCCTGCGCCTGAATGATCCCCTGCATCTTCGCCAACGCGCGGCCGGAATCGAGAATATCCCTGGCAATGATATAGCCCTGGCCGCCCCGCACATCGGGATCAAATTCCAGGATACGGCCGGCCAGTCTCAGCGCCTTCTCACGCAGGGGTCGTGGTGCTTCAGAATCATTGTTCAGAACCTGCATCACGTCACGCACCTCCAGCACCGGCCCAACCCCCCTGCCGATGGGCTGCTTACCATCGGTAATCATCACTTCCAGGTGCAATCCCATCCTGTCACCGACATATTCAAACAGCTTGCGCAGTTGCAATGCCGCCGCCTGGCTGCGCACCTTGGCCGTGGGCCCGAGCGGGATATCGACCAATAGATGGGTGACGCCTGCTGCAACTTTTTTAGACAGGATAGAGGCCACCAGCTGTCCCGGAGAGTCCATGGAGAGCGGACGCTCGACCGAAATCAAGATGTCATCCACCGGCGCTAATCTAGCGGTTCCGCCCCAGGCCAGGCAGCCTCGCTGCTGCTGGACGATATCGTGCAATCTACCGGGATCGAGATCGACATTGGCGAGCACCTCCATGGTGTCGGCCGTGCCGGCAGGTGAAGTAATGGCTCTGCTGGATGTTTTTGGTATCAACATGCCGTGGGCTGCAACAATCGGCGCCACCAGCAGCGAAGTCCGGTTCCCGGGGATACCACCGATAGAGTGTTTGTCTACCACCAGGGGCTCGCCCCAGTCCAGGCGGTCACCTGTCTCCACCATGGCACGGGCGAGACTCAGCACCTCCTCCCGTTCCAAACCATTTTGCGAACAGGAGACCAGAAATGCTGCCATCTCAATGCGTGAATAGCGGTTTTCGACGATATCCCGTGTAATTCCCATATACTCCTCGAATACAAGCCGCTCTCCGGCTATCTTGCGAAGAACCGCCTTGAGGGAAACGGGAGGGGCCGCCTGTGCAACGCACACCGGCGTACCTTCCGGCAGCGCCAGCTGTGCATACACCTGCTCGCTGAGGCCCAGTTCACCAGGCTGGGTGATGGCCGCGTCATCAACCACATTGAGCACCGCGATGACCGGCACACCATTCTTTTCTCTGTTCTCATCCCTGTAAATCTCGATCTTGCTCAACGCCTGGAAGCCTTCACTGCGATAGGTTTCACAATCACGATGCAGAAAGGCGACATTCTCCCTGTATGTATCAATTGCAACGCGGCGAAGTTTCAGGGTGGCCATCATGAATCGATTTGCTGATCCTGATCCACACTAACTATCGGCAGGTATTTTCAATACCTGTCCGGCACGAATATCATTCTGCCCAAGCTGGTTGAGGTCTTTCAGGCGCGAGAGGCTCACCTGATAACGATGTGCTATTTCAGACAGTGTATCTCCAGCTACGATCACATATTGTCTTCCCTGTATTTTTGGTTTATAACGCATTGCCAGCCAGCTGCCAGGGGGCGGAGCGCGATGAAAATGACGGCGTATTCCCGCAAGCATAGCCTGTGCAAAAGCCTCCTGCTGTGCCTCGTCACGCAGCTTTGCCTCCTCCATTGGATTGGAGATAAAAGCCACTTCCACCAGCATCGATGGAATATCCGGTGATTTCAGAACCGCAAACTCCGCTTTTTGAACCTCGCCAAAGTGAACCGTGCCAGCCTTCCTTAAATTCCTGACTGTCATCTGCGCCACCTCATGACTCACCTGCCTGCTCACCGCCTGGGAAAGATCCAGCAACACGGATGCCAGCACTTCATCTTTGTCATCCAGGCTGACGCCGCCAACCAGATCAGCCTGGTTCTCACGCTCAGCCAACCAAAAAGCCGCCTCACTGGACGCCCCTTTGTTCGACAGCACATAGACAGATGACCCCCTGGCTGATGGGTCCGGAAAAGCATCCGCGTGTATAGAGACAAAGAAATCCGCATGCTGCTTGCGCGCAATCTCCATACGCTTACGCAAGGAAATGTAGTAATCCGACTTGCGCACCAGTACGCCGCGCATACCACCCTCCTCGTCCAGAAGCTTTTTCAGGTTCCTGGCAATCTCCAGAACCACATCTTTTTCATAGGTCCCATTGCTGCCCATGGCGCCGGAGTCCTCACCACCATGTCCGGCATCAATGGCGATGACGATATCCCGTCCGCGCACTTTTTTTGCAGCTTCCGGCAGTACAGGCGGCGCCTGTTTCACTGCTTTCGGTTGTTTTTTTAACGCGATCTGCTCGCTGACCTTCGCTGCCAGAGTCTGCTTCTTGTTGCTATTCTTGTTGCTATTCTTGTTGCTCTTTTTGTTGCTCTTTCGCGTCTGTTTTTTCACCACTTGCGGTTTGTCGTGTTGTTTCTTCTCGTAGAGATCCAGCACCAGGCGATAGCCGTAACGCCCCCCCGGATCCAGCTGAAAGCTCTTGACCTTGACGGCCCTCCTGAGTTTGAATTGAATCTCGACACTCTTTGTATTCAGGGGATTCGTTGCGATAGACGAGATGACCTTATGCTTGTTGAAAGCAGGGATCTCCGCATTGAGTCGACTTCGAAAGATCTTCAACTTCAGCAGGAGGGAGTCGGGAACCTGAGTGACCTTGTACTTCACAGGTTCTGATAGATCAAACACCAGGCGGGTGCGTTCAGGCGCTGTCCAGCTGCGCACGCCATTGACGGTGACGCCGGCAACAACACTCTCGCTCAGGAGACAATAAAAGAGCACGCTAAACAGTAGAAATAACTTTTTCATTGATCTACCACTCATTCAGGACTCATAATTTCAAGGAAGATCAGGTTTATTCGTCATTGACGCACTCTGCTTGCAATGACAGGATTCTATGAATAAACCAGAGCTCACCTACCAGAAAGAGTATTTCTCCATATATATCTAGTATATAGAGTATATTCCCAGTGTCTACTTAAAACAATATACTTTAAAGAAAATTTAGAAACGCAGGAATATCATGAAGTTTTATAATTATAGCCGACAAGCATGCTGATTGTCAGCTACAGATCGCTTCTTTACATATTACTGCTACTGAAAAAGCTCTGATCAAGTCGCTTCGCTCTTCCTGCGCTCCCATCTCATGGTTTTATTCAGAGGCTCCTTAAGAGCTGCTTCGTTTATAAGGTTATGCTAAAATACTGACCAACGAATTTCAGCCTCATCACCACGGAGTATCATCTTGGAGCTCATACAGTTTCGTCGTGCCTACAGCCGCTCAGTACTGCTGCAAATGCTGCTGTCCGGCATCATTGTCGCCTCATTGGTTGCGTGGCAATACGGAAAAATCAAGGATATCTATTTGACCAACCAGCTTTCCGATGTGGGCATCATTATCAACAGCCTCATCCTGGTGCTCTTCTTTCTCGGTATATTCCGCATTATCGTCGCCCTGGGCGGCTATGCGCGTGAAGAGAAAGCACTCAGTACCTTCATGGGCAACATGCAGGAAGATCCGGACAATCCGTTGCAGGATATGAGCACCAGAAATATGATCAGCACCCGCTACCTGATGATGCAGCGCCTCTACGAAAGCCGCACCCCGATCAATCACGGCGCACTTGCATCCACACTGGTCGCCAATGAAAGCACCAGGATCAATCTCCCGCGATACATCAACAACGTCCTCATACTGACCGGTGTTTTCGGCACCATTGTTTCGCTCTCCATAGCATTGATCGGCGCATCCAGTATGTTTGAAGGTCATGTTGACTCCAGCGGCATGGGGCTTGTCATCCATGGAATGTCAACGGCGCTGTCAACTACCATGACTGCCATTGCCTGTTACCTCTTCTTCGGTTACTTCTATCTCAAATTGACCAATGTACAGACAAACCTGGTGAGCGGCATAGAACAGGTCACAACGGCTTATCTCTCCCCTAAATTCCAGGTCACCAATGAAAATATCGTTTATGAACTCACCAGCCTGATGCGTTTGCTGCAGGAGTTGACTAAAAAGATGGATCACTCCCAGAAACAGTTTGGCGCCATGGAGCATGCCATGGCGCAGGCTGTTATCAGCTTTAAAACCCAGACTGACGCATTTCCGACACACATGGAGGAGTTGAAAACCATTCTGCGCCACGGTTTCCGTATCGAGCACGAGAAAGAAAACGATGAGTGACGGATTTGTCGATCTCCGCCTGAACCGGGAGA
>JAUXDV010000052.1 GCA_030620735.1 Gammaproteobacteria bacterium | reverse complement strand
AGGGCAGGGACTTTGACCTCAACAGTCATGATGGTACTCTCCGATTCATTTTGGGATTGATATTGCCGCACAGGGCATCGTCTACCAGGGTTTCCTGCTGCATCTCATACATCGGGTGGTAGCCGGTCGCGGGTGCGGCTGATGCGCAGCGGCCGACGTAGTAGAGGTGGCGCTCGTCCGGCATTTTCCATGTCAACCGGTGTTTGATCTGATCCCATGCGCCCTGATTCTGCGGCTCCTCCTGACACCAGATCAGGGTTTCGGCATTGACAAAAGGGCGTGTTGCAGCAGCAAAACAGTCACGTGGGAATGGATAGAGCTCTTCGATGCGGATAATTGCAGTGTCGGTGAGTTCCCTGCTGCGGCGCGCTTCAAGAAGCTCGTAGTAGACCTTGCCGCAGCAGGCGATGACCCTTTTGACGCTGGCTGGGTCGATGGGGTCGATTTCACCGATGACAGGCTGGAAACTTCCCCCGGAAAATTCATGGATGGGAGAGGTGGCCAGCGGATGACGCAGCAGGCTCTTGGGTGTCAGTGCAATCAGCGGGATTCTGGAAGGGCGGATTACCTGCCGCCGCAGCAGATGAAAAATCTGCGCCGGTGTCGTGGGTACGCACACCTGGATATTGTTTTCAGCACTCAATTGTAAAAACCGTTCCAGCCGCGCAGATGAGTGCTCGGCGCCCTGTCCCTCCTGTCCATGCGGCAACAGCAGCGTAATATTGCAGGAGAGTCCCCATTTGGTGCCGGCCGAGGTGATGAACTGGTCGATGACAACCTGTGCCACATTGGCGAAATCACCAAATTGCGCCTCCCAGATCACCAGGGTATCCGGGGCTGCGGCTGCATAGCCGTATTCAAAACCGAGTACCGCCTCTTCGGAGAGCAGCGAATCGATGATGGTGAAGTTGGCTCCGTCTGCAGCAGTCTGCTTAAGGGGTACATAGGAGCCTCCATCTCTCTGATTGTGCAGGATCGCATGGCGATGGAAGAAGGTGCCGCGGCCGCTGTCCTGCCCGCATAAGCGCACATTGTGCCCCTCATGCAATAGTGCGGCATAGGCAAGATTCTCGGCATAGCCCCAGTCGGCAAGCAGCTCACCTTCAGCCATGCGCCTGCGGCTCTTCAGCAGGCGTTTGATGCGTGAATGTGGAATAAAGTCCTGCGGTAACTCAAGCTGGCGCATCCCGAGTTCGACCAGCAGATCAGCGTCAACAGCTGTTTCTGCTGTATCACTCCAGGCAAATCCCTTATGCTCCCGCCAGTGGGCGGCATAGGGGTTGAGTAGGCCTTTTTTTACCGGTCTGGAGACGATCTCACCCTGGTCGAGCGCATCGCGATAGTCGCTGACCATTTGCTGCGTTTTGTCCACGGTGATGACATCGGCGGCGATCAGTGACTCTGCATAAAGCGTGCGTGCAGTGGCATGGTTGCGAATCTTGTCATACATCATTGGCTGGGTGACGGCGGGTTCATCCGCCTCATTGTGGCCAAGGCGTCGATAGCAGACCAGGTCGATGATGACGTCCTTGTGGAAAGTATTGCGGTAGTCCATGGCCAGGCGGGTGATGAAGATCACTGCTTCCGGATCATCGCCATTGACATGAAAAACCGGCGCCTGCACCATCTTGCCCACATCGGTGCAGTAGCCTGTCGAGCGCGAGTCAAGCGGGTTGCTGAGGGTGAAGCCAATCTGGTTGTTGATGACGATATGCACCGTGCCCCCGGTGCTGAATCCGCGCGCCTGAGACAGCTGCAGCGTCTCCATCACCACGCCCTGTCCGGCAAATGATGCGTCGCCATGAATCAATACCGGCAAAACCTTGTCGCCTTTAAAATCCTTACGCCGCACCTGGCGTGCGCGCACCGAACCCTCGATAACCGGAGCGATAATCTCCAGGTGCGATGGATTGAAACCCAGCGCGACGTGAACAGTGTGGACCGGTGTTTCAATATCGGCCGAGAATCCCATGTGGTATTTCACGTCACCGGCAATGATGATGCCGTGTGACTCTTTTTTGCCTTCAAACTCATCGAACAGATCGCAGGGAGATTTGCCAACGATGTTGGTGAGCACATTCAGGCGCCCGCGGTGCGCCATGCCGACGACGATCTCCTCCATGCGGGCTTTGCCGGCCCGTTGTATCAGCTCATCCAGCAGAGGAATCAGTGACTCGCCTCCCTCCAGCGAGAAGCGTTTTTGCCCCACATAACGCGTATGCAGATAACGCTCCAGCCCTTCGGCTGCAGTGAGTAATTTAAGCAGCCAGATGCGATCATCAGCATCGAGCACCGGCCTGGCGCGATATCCTTCGATGCGTTTTTGCAGCCAGCGCTTCTCCTCGGTGGCGGTAATATGCATATATTCAAAGCCGGAGTGCTGCGTATAAACCTCTTTCAGGAAGTCGATAATCTCATTCAGGGGCAGACGGTTCGGTGCATACAGAGAGCCTGTATGAAACACCTTGTGCATATCGCTCTGCAGCAGGTGGTGGTGCTCGGGAGTGAGTTCATCCAGAATCTCCAGCTCTCTTAATTTGAGTGGATCGAGGGATGCATTCTGATGACCGCGCACCCGGTAGGCATTGATCAGGCGTAACACTGCGCTCTGCTTTTCTGCAGCATCAGGTGTTAGTTTCTTGCACGGAACAGCGCTGACGGCGGCTTTGGCCTGTTCGGCAAACTGCTGCCGTATTGGAGAGTGCGGCGTGTCAACTGTTGCAGACTCACCGGGCAGTGCGTCGAAATGCTCTCTCCAGCCGGGATCGATGCTGTCAGGATCAAGCAGGTACTCTTCGTAGAGTTGCTCTACGTAAGCAGCGTTGGAGCCGGAAAAAGGTGAAGTCCGGCGCAGCTTCTCGAGCAGTGGTGAATTCATGGTGACTCTCCTCCCCATCATTATTATTGTATGGGCCAGCCTGTCTGGAACAACTTGTTGTTTCAACCGCTTAGTCGAAGTCTAGTAGCTTCTCAATAATCCAGTGCATTGTTCGAGACGGTGTAGGATGCTGCTGAGGAACGAAGCGCATCGATCGCGGATTCACCCGACAGATGCGCTTCGCAAGCTCAGCAGCATCCTACGTATTGTTGTCTTGCACGGACTTATTGAGAACTTACAAGTCTAGCAGGTGCAGAAGAAATGTGAAGAGGAGAGCCTTTTTATATCACTTCAAAATCCAGATGTGTTCAAGGCAATATAGGATGTGCAGAGGAACGAAGCGCATCAATTAGAGTTCGATGCGCCTCGTTCCTCTGCGCATCCTATGGAGCGTTGTCGTGCGTGACAATGTGAGAAGCTGCCGTTTTTCAGGTAGGAGCAGCCGGAGGCGTCGGTGTTACAGGCGTAATTCCGATCTCATCTCCGTCGTCCAGGCGGGTGAATGACTCTGAAAATTCTCTATTGACCGTTACCTGAATATGCTCTGCGGCCAGCAGATAGCCACGATCTCGCTCGCGACGCTGCAGATGTTCGATCAATTTCTCTACACTGTCGATATTTGCGGGCAGTGTCAGCTGTTCCGACTCCTTGCGCAGCTTGTTCACCAGGTAGGCGAAATAGAGAATAGTGACATGACGCTGCTGTTCTGCTGCATCTGCGTCACTATTGCGCTCGATTCCGTGTGCTTCGAGCCGCTGCAGATACTCCCGCCAGTTGGCCTGTTGCTGCTTACCCAGGTTGTAGAGCGTCTCCCACGAGTAGATGCCGGTATCGTGGCCATCATCGAAGACAAATGAGAGCGCGTAGTTTCCCTGTGGCTCGATGGCCGTGATGTTGACCTGCTGCTTGCCGCTAACCGGTTTGTCATCGGCTTTCACTTCGGCAGCGGGAGAGAATACCCGCAGGTATTCACACGGCAGGTCAAAATGACTGTCGTCATCGAAGGTGAGCGAAAGCACACGGGATTTGCTGTGCAGTTGTATATTCGTTGGCTGTGGTGTCTGCGCCATTGTCATGATCCGACAGAGTCAGGGCAGGATAGCCTAGCATCTCAAAAAAAACTTGCAAGTTTAGAGTGAACAGCGGAGACTGCGCAAATGATGATTTCAATGAAGAAGTGGCTAAACAGAGCTATTGTCCGTCGAGTGATTGGCGGAGGTTATTGCTGTGTGCCGATTTAGTTGAAACTTCATCACTGAATAGCAAAAGGCCGCAGCTAAAACTGCGGCCTTTTTTATTGAGCCTCTTGCAAAACCCCAAAACTCGTCATTCCGGCGAAGGCCGGAATCCATAGCATCAACCGATTACAGATTAAAAACATGGATTCCAGCTAAAAGCATGCCGGAATGACGGTGTTTTGCAAGTACCACAACCGCAACTGAATATGACACCAGGAGAAATAAGCATGTCTCTTCCAGCAGCCTTCATCGGGGTTGTATTGATCTGGTCAACCACCCCGCTTGCCATCAAGTGGAGCAGTATGGGCACAGGGTTTTTGTTCGGCGTCACCTCGCGAATGGTGATAGGACTGCTGCTTTGCGTAGTGATTTTGATGGTGACAGGACGCCGTTTGCGCCACGACAGAGTGGCTCTGCAAACCTACGTGGCGGCCGGACTGGGAGTGTGGGCGACGATGATGTGTGTCTACTGGGCTGCGCTTTACATCCCGTCGGGGCTGATTTCAGTGGTTTTCGGGATTACTCCGGTATTCACAGGGGTGTTTGCAGCAACACTGCTTGATGAACGGGTTTTCACCCGCTTCAAGATTATCGGAATGGTGATGGGACTACTGGGACTGCTGTTGATCTTCCGTTACAGCCTGAATATTGAGATAGCTGCGGGATTAGGTGTGCTCGCGGTGTTCACCGGCGTGCTTGCGCAGTCATCCAGCGCGGTTATTATCAAGCGTATCCAGGCAGGAATTGCCGGAATTGAAACCACTACCGGCGCCTTGCTGGTGAGTACGCCGTTGTTTGTGCTCAGCTGGTGGCTGTTTGACGGTGTTTGGCCGCAACATGTCGAGTCCTATGCCATCTGGTCGATTCTCTATCTTGCTCTGTTTGGATCGGTGATTGGCTTTATTGGCTACTACTATCTGATCAATCAGTGGCCGGCAAATCGTGTGGCCCTGATTCCATTGATGACGCCTGTGCTGGCGCTGCTGGTCGGTTATCTCTTCAATGCGGAGAAAGTTGGCGCCACGGAGATGGCGGGTGCGGCATTGATTCTTGCCGGTCTGTGGGCTTATGAATTTGGAGACCGCAGCAGGGTGTGAGAGATATCGGAAATATCTCAATAACACCGTTATTTCTCGCAAGGCGGAAAAAATTCATCGTCGCCAAAGGCCTTCTCACACTGCTTTGTGGTGTAGGTATCCTCGGACGGCACCCATTTATTGAGCCGCTCTTCATTCTCCATGGAGAGCAGTTGTTGGGCGGCATCACAGGCATCGCTTTCCCGACACTGGTTGAGTTTTCCGCAACTCTTGGTCACGATGTCACCGCAAACCGTGTGGTAGGCGCCAGTTGGAGGCGTCGGGCAGGGTGGGAACATCGATGCGTTGTTTAAAGCCTCTTTGCACTGGGATTCGATCCTGCTCCGGTCTGAAAGGGAGGCCGAGTTGTAGAAACCCTGCAACTGATGGGCAAGTTGGCAGCTCTCGCTGAGAGCGCAGTCTGTTCGCAGGCCGCAGCTCTTTCTCTCCAGCACGGTGCAGGCATCGACCTGATCCGGTTGTTGTTGCGGGACAGATATTGCACGTTGTACTGTTTGATCAGCAATGGCAACCCCTTTCTGGATGCGCAAAACCCGGCCATCTTCCAGCCTGTGTACACCGCTCCATAGCGGACGATTGCCAGTGTCATTGACGACCTCAACCCGGTTGGTGCTGTTGTCGTAACGCAGTTCCTGTCCCTGGGTGGTTTTAGGCAGCGAATACCATTCTGAGACGGCTATTGTGGAGCTGAGCAGAGTAGCAAGGAAGAGGAGGAGTTTAGTCATCATGAGATCTCATCTGAATAATATCGGAGGAGTGCTAGTATACCGATATAAATGATGCTGAAAAAGTTGTGTTTGTGACCTGAATGGCCAAAAGGTCTGGGTTATATTGCCCATCCAGAGAAAAAATATGAAATTCGATAAATATCGATTTGCAACATTGTTGCTGCTGTTTGTCTGCAGCACTCTTCAGGCGTCCAATGATCTGAAAAACCATCCCTCTCCCTACCTGGCGATGCATGGCGACGATCCGGTGCAGTGGCGCGACTGGGGTGAGGCGGCCGTTGAAGAGGCGCGTAGCAGCGGCAAGCTGCTGTATCTCTCCAGCGGTTATTTCTCCTGCCACTGGTGTCATGTGATGCAGCGCGAGAGCTATCAGAATAGCGAAATCGCCGAACTGCTGAACAAGTGGTTTGTTCCGGTCAAGGTGGATCGTGAGCTGCAGCCTGCCCTGGACGCCTACCTGATCAACTTTGTCGAAAAGACCGAGGGACACGCCGGCTGGCCGTTGAACGTCTTTTTGACGCCGGACGGCTATCCGGTGGTGGGTATGACCTATGTGCCTGCGGAACAGTTTCAGACGCTGTTGAACAAGCTGCATACGTTATGGAAGCAGGAGCCGCAGCGGCTGATAGATGTGGCGCTCTCGATCCACAAGCAAATGCAGCAGCTAAGCAGCGCCAAACAGGCAGCAACGCTGCCGGACGGGGAAAAATTGCTGCAGCAGGCAATAAAGTCAGCGCTTGCTGTCGGTGATGACCTGCAGGGCGGTTTCGGCCGCACCAACCATTTTCCAATGGCGCCGCAACTGCGCCTGCTGCTCGAGGCGCAGAGGCTTTTCCCATCATCACAGCTGGAGTCGTTTCTGCGGCTGACTCTCAACCAGATGGCGATAAAAGGCTTGCGAGACCACCTCGCCGGTGGATTTTTTCGCTATACCGTTGATCCCGGATGGGAGACTCCCCACTATGAAAAAATGCTCTACACCCAGGCGCAGCTGGTGTCTCTCTATCTGCGGGCTGCAAGTTTATTGAATGAACCCCGCTATGCAGAGGTGGCCTCAGATACGCTCGATTTCGTGCTGCAGCAGATGCGGGGGAGCGACGGCGCCTATATTGCCAGCCTTTCGGCCGTGGATGCGCAAGGCAATGAGGGCGGCTCCTATCTGTGGAGAGAGCAGCAGTTGCAAGAGCTGCTGAGTGAGGAGGAGTTCAAACTCGCCAAACAGCACTGGTTGTTCACTTTTGGCGAACAACTGCCGGGCCAGGCGCTTCCCCATGCCGGCGCTTTGATTGAATCCATTGCAAAAGCCGAAGGGGAGTCTCCCCAACAGCTCAGTCGTACGATTGACACTATTCGCAGCAAATTGATGCAGCAACGCAGCAGCCGCGAAGCTCCACGTGACAGCAAGCAGCTTGCCGCCTGGAATGGCCTGATGTTGACAGCATTCAGTGAGGCTGCGGCTCAGTTGAAGAGGGATGACTATCGCAAGGCTGCTGCCGGGCTGGCGGGCTGGTTGACGACCTTGTGGGATGGTGAGCAGCTGCTGCGTTCCACAACAGATGGCAAGGCGGTCGGCACCGCTTCACTGGCCGATTACGCCTATGCGGCGCAGGGTCTGAAAAGCTGGGCGCAGGTTTCAGGCGACAGTAAGATATTGGAGCTGTCGCAACAGATAACAGCTGTTGCATGGCAGCGTTTTTTTACACACAATGGGTGGCGCCTGGGCGAGAAATTGCTGATTCCGGGTCTAAAAGGCAAGCCGCTGTTGTCAGACGGTCCGATGCCTGCGCCTTCAGCAGTGCTGATGGGGCTTTCCGGGGGCGGCAAACAGCAAATGGATCAGGCGTTGAAGATGAGCGCAGAGAAAGTTTCAGAGAGTCCATTCTGGAATGCGGGGCATCTGTGGCAGTTGTATCTGGCGCGGAAGTGATAGCGTTTTTTAACGGACTCTGATTTTCACGCATTCAAAATTGCTCAATTTTTTCCCACAGATGCACACAGATAAACACAGATGATGAGAAGAAAAAATATCTGTGTGGATCTGTGTGCATCTGTGGTTAAATTGAAACATGTCTGTCACTTCCCAGCATATTCAATCATACACGCAGTAAATTTAGAGCTTATTCATGAAAACAGCCGTATACCCCGGAACATTCGACCCCATCACCCTTGGGCATAGTGATATCGTGCGCCGGGCAGCACAGCTGTTTGACAAAGTGATTGTCGCAATTGCGGTGAATGCCGCAAAGACACCCACCTGGACAGCCGATGAGCGTGTCGCAATGGCGCAACAGGTGCTGGCGGAGTTTCCGAATGTCGAGGTCAAATCCTTCGATACACTGCTGGTGTCATTTGTTCAGCGGAGTAATGCCGGGGTGATTCTGCGCGGATTGCGCGCCGTTTCAGATTTTGAATATGAGTTTCAGCTTGCAGGAATGAATCGCCATCTGGCCCCGGATATCGAGACGCTGTTTTTAACGCCGGCTGAACAATTCACCTTCATCTCCTCCAGTCTGGTCAGGGAAGTGGCCTGCCATGGAGGGGATGTTCCAGAATTTGTGCATCCAATAGTGAAAAAAGAGTTGCTAACACGATATAATATACGAAATATTTCTCAACACAAAAATTACCAGGAGTGATTTTTTATGGCTCTAATTATTACCGATGAATGCATCAACTGCGATGTTTGCGAACCCGAGTGCCCGAATGGCGCCATCTATCAGGGTGACGAAATTTATGAGATCGATCCTGATCTCTGTACCGAATGCGTTGGGCACTATGAAGAGTCACAGTGCGTCGAGGTCTGCCCGGTAGACTGTATCCCGATTGATCCGGATCATGTTGAGACTCAGGAAGAGTTGATGGCGAAATATGAGAGAATTACTGCTGAAGGTTGATTCGATTCATTGACGAAAAAACGGAGCTTTTGCTCCGTTTTTTCTGTGGAGCCAAACTATCTCTGGCATTTAGCGCAATAATAACTGCTGCGCTGACCGATAGTCAGAGCCTTGAGCGGTGATCTACAGGCTGGGCAGGGTTCTCCCTGCTTGCCGTAGACTTGCAATTGCTGCGCGAAATAACCGGGGCGTCCATCCTGCTGCTGAAAATCCCGCAGGGTCGTTCCACCCTGTTTGATTGCCTCACCCAGTACAGCGCGGATCGCCCGAGCAAGCCGCACATGCCTTTTTTCAGAGATGCGGCCTGCAGCGCGTGTGGGACGTATGCCGGAGCGAAACAGCGCTTCACTGGCGTAGATATTACCGACTCCAACAACGATGTGTGAATTCATGATGAACTGCTTGATCGCGACTCTGCGTCCACGGCTTTTCTGATACAAATACTCCCCGCTAAAATCATCACCCAGCGGCTCTGGGCCGAGTTTGCACAGCAGAGAATGCTGCAGCGGAGGGATCTCCATCCACAGCACCATGCCAAAGCGTCTCGGATCACGCAGTCTCAATGCGAGTTTGCCAAACATGATGTCAACGTGATCATGCCGTTGGGGCGGAGTCTCTTTGTCGACAATGCGCAGGCTGCCGGACATGCCCAGATGCAGCAGCAGATGCCCGTGATCCATCTGCAGCAGCAGGTATTTTGCACGGCGTTTGACAGCGTGTACGGTTTGTCCGGTAAGAATATGTGGCAACTGCTGAGGAATTGGCTGGCGCATGCGATGTTCGCGCACAATCACGTCCGTGATGATTTTTCCGCTCACAAAAGGGGCGATGCCACGGCAGGTTGTTTCGACTTCCGGTAA
>JAUXDV010000157.1 GCA_030620735.1 Gammaproteobacteria bacterium | reverse complement strand
TAGTTGGGGAAACCATGCCGGGCAATCAGCTGCAGCCTCTCCGCCAGCAGATCCGTATCTCCCTGCAGATCACGCACCAGCAGCCTGAAACGGTTCAGCCTGATGGCGCCGCGGCGCAGTTTGCGCGTATGACGCTGTTGTTGAAGAATGCGTACGCTGGGCGGCAGATCTGAAAAATCGGGGTCCGGCATTCCCGGAAGATGCAGCGAGAACCACTGCCGGGTCACAGCATATTTGTCCTTGAGCCCGGCCATACTTACCTTGCGGCGGCGCAAACCAGCTGCGGTTGCCAGCAGCCTGGCGGCATCACCGGAGTTGAGCTCGATTTTTTCGACAAACAGGTAGAGGTGTTCACCCTCCCCCGAGAGCTCGAACGGCAGGCTCTCCTCGACGTAGAAATCTTCCGGCATTGCACGTATGACTCCGCTGGCTGCCGGACCGCCATGAATACATGGGAGGTCGGCAACTCGAAAGGAGTCAGCCTGTTGTTCGTGGATCATGGTGTTGTTCTCACGTCAGTAACTCCGGCATGTCACAAGCTGTAGGATGCTGCTGAGCTTGCGAAGCGCATCGATCGCGACAGATGCGCTTGGCCTACATGGACGTAGGTCAGGGGCGTGAGCAGGGACGCGGAAGCTTCGTTCCTCAGCAGCATCCTACGGACTGATTCGCAGCGCTCGCAATGACAACTACAAATACCCGGCTATTCTCTCGACTGCCTTTTGCATCTTCACGATGCTGGTCGTATAGGCAAAGCGCAGATGCTGCTGCGGCCGGTTGTTGCCGAAATCCCTGCCCGGCGTCACAGCCACGCCCTGCTCTTCCAGCAGTTGATGGCAAAAACTGAAACTGTCATCACACAATTCACTGCAATCCGCATAGAGATAGAAGGCGCCCTGAGGCGGCTGCGAAAGCTTGAAACCCAGCTGCTGCAGCTGCGGATAGAGATAATCCCTGCGCTGGCGGAACGCATCTCTGCGTTGCTCCAGAATTGTCACAGACTCCGCTTTAAGCGCTTCCAACGCGGCGTACTGGGAGATGGTCGGCGCAGAGAGATAGAGATTCTGCGCCAGTTTATCCATGATCGGCACAAAGGATTCAGGAACCACCAGCCACCCCAGACGCCAGCCGGTCATGCCGAAGTACTTGGAGAAGCTGTTGACCACGAAGAGATGCTCTGCGTCAAACTCCAGTGCAGTCGCAGGGGCTGTCTCATAACTCAGTCCCTGGTAGATTTCATCGACGATCAGATAGCCGCCAAGGGTCTTGATTTGCTGCACCAGCGCCTCGAGCTGTTGCTGCGACAACACGGCGCCTGTTGGATTGGCGGGTGAGGCAACCATCATCAGAGATGTGTTCGAATCCCAGCTGTCGGCAACCTGCCGGGGCGTGGGGATCCACTCATTCTCTGCGCTCACCGCAAGCGAAACCGGCTCGGCATCACACAGATAGACAAAATTGCGGTTGCAGGGATAGCCCGGGTCAGGCAGCAGCACCCTGTCGCCCGGATCAACCAGCGCACTCATGAGCATCTGCAGTCCGGTCGACGAGCCAGGTGTAATCACAATCCGTCCGGCAGAGACATCGATGTCAAAACGCTCGGCATACCAGCGGCTCAACGCCTCACGCAGTTCGGGCAATCCCAGCGCCGGGGTGTAGTGGGTCTTGCCTTCTGCAAGCGCACGCTGACCGGCATCGATGACGGGCTGAGGCGTAGTAAAATCGGGCTCGCCCACCTCCAGATGAATCACCTCCCTGCCCTGCGCCTGCAGCTCTCTCGCACGCGCCAGCAAATCCATCACGTAAAATGGCTGGATGTTAGCAATGCGCTTAGCAGTCATTCACTTATTTTCATCATTGTAGGGCGTCAATAAGCGGAGCGCATTGCGCCGCATGTCAATTCACAGCAGCATGAATCTGCCGCACCGCAGCCATATCCACAAAGCCGCTATCGATCTTGACACCTTCGATGTTGCGCAGCGGGTTCCCCGGATCACCAAACTGGTCGATGACCGTGGTGGCGCCATTAAAATCATGATCCTCGGTATAGTGATTGGTGGTGACCAGGATCGCTTTGATCCCGGAATCCCTCACAGAGATAACACCATTTTCCGAATCTTCAAAAGCGATACACTCGCCAGGCTGCAGCTGCATCTGCTGCATCGCCCACTGGTAGATATCCGGCGCCGGTTTTTTAGCGGGCACCACATCACCTGCTGCAATCACTTCGAACCAGTCGATACTCTCGGCACCAAGGGTATTTTCCAGAAGTGCCGTAACATTGGCAGGCGTGGTGGTAGTGGCAATTGCCAGACGCATGCCACTCTCCCTGGCCTCATTGATGAGACGTTCAGCGCCAACCCGCAATGGAATCCGCCCCTCACCCAGCAGATGCGTATAGTGATCCGTTTTGGATCGATGCAACTCTGGTATCATGCTCTCCAGATCAACATTCGCAGGCAGCGGAGGCTGTTTCTGCTCAATAAAAAAGCGCATGCGCTCCTTGCCACCAGTGACTTGAAGAAGCCACGCATAGTCATCCACCGACCAGTGCCAGTCCAGACCTGCATCATCAAAGGCCAGGTTAAAAGCCACGCGATGACCATCACGCTCCGTATCGGCAAGGGTGCCGTCGACGTCAAAAAGCAGCGCCTTGAGTTCACTCATCTCTCTCTCCACTATCGCCCGCTCAATTAACAAACATATTTTGCGGAACCAAAAAAATTGCGCCTAAGATAACACAACCTTGACACAGCCTCAAAAAATCGATTTGATAGGGTTCCACTGACTCATTCTATCTACTCTTGGAGTAACCACTGTTGAGCGACATACCTACCGGCATGCTGTTTGCCACGATGCTGTTTCTGCTGCTCTGTTCTGCATTCTTCTCCAGCTCCGAGACTGCCCTGATGGTGCTCAATCGCTATCGCCTGCGGCATCTGTCACAGCACGGCCACAAAGGGGCGCAGCTCGCTGAAAAACTCCTCGAGACACCTGACCGTCTCATCGGTTTGATTCTACTCGGCAACAACTTCGTCAATATCTTCGCATCGGCGCTGGCCACCATTATTGCACTGCGGTTTGGCGGCGAACCTGCAATCGCCATAGCCACGGGGCTGTTAACCCTGGTTGTACTGATCTACGCCGAAGTCATTCCCAAGACCGTCGCTGCAAGCCGGCCGGAAACCATCGCCTTCCCGGCCGCCTATGTCTACACGCTGCTGCTGAAGATCCTCTATCCGCTGGTGTGGCTCATCAACCACATCACTCGTCTGCACCTGCGGATGCTGGGACTCTCCGGCAGCGGCAACGACTCAACGTCGCTCAGCCAGGAGGAGCTGCGCACCGTCGTCAACGAGGCCGGCGCCATGATCCCCGATCGCGATCAACAGATGCTGATCGGTATTCTCGATCTCGAAAAAGCCACCGCAGAAGATATCATGGTGCCGCGCAATGAATTGACCGGCATCGATCTGCAGGACCCCTATGATGATATCGAGGATTTTCTCGAACACACCCATTTCGCCCGCATCCTGGTCTTCGACGGCAGCCTCGACAATATTGTCGGCACCATTCACAGCCGCCAGTGCCTGCAGTTGGCGCTGCAGAAGAGACTCAGCAAAGAGAGTATCCGCAAGCATAGCAGAGAGCCCTATTACATCCCCGAGGGCACTCCTCTGAGTACCCTGATGATCAGTTTTCAACGTGACCGGCGGCGTCTGGGACTGCTCGTTGACGAGTATGGCGATCTACAGGGGCTTGTGACTTTCGCCAACCTGGTGGAAGAGATCGTCGGTGAATTCACCACCGATCCGACGGCGTCGATCAAGGAGGTGCATCGGCAGGAGGATGGCAGCTACATGGTCAGCGGTAATGCCAATGTGCGTGAACTGGTCAAAAGCACCGGCTGGAAACTGCCGCTCGATGGTCCGAAAACCGTCAACGGGCTGATCCTGGAATACCTCGAGTCGATCCCCGAAGCAAATATCAGCCTGCTGCTCTCCGGCTACCCGGTGGAGATCATGCAGGTGGAAGACAACATGGTGCGGGTAGCGCGTTTTCAGCCTGCGCTGTACAGGAAGCAGTAGATACAGAAAATAGTCTTTATGTGGTGAAAGTCTGATTTCTTCGTCATTGCGAGCGCAGCGCGGTTATTAACTGGTTCCCAAGCTCCTGCTTGGGAACCAACATTGAGAAGCTCCAGCTTCGAAAACAGTGCGCATGATGCTGTTGCGAAGCCACTTGTACAGAAAGCTACAACTTCGAGGATCGTGCACCCAAGCAGGAGCTTGGGCGCCAGCGACAGTTCATCCAGGAAGATCCTGCCATGCCAGCAGGCCAGGTTCGATGCTGGTAATGTATTCAAAATCACGATCATCATGCAGCAACGGAACCTTGTTTTCGAAGGCCAGCCTGGCAATCAGGCAGTCGTGGGGACTACGTGGTGTAATCCCCTGCCAGCGGCAGCGGGCATGCAATGCGCCTGCTTCCGCGTATGTCGCTGCGTCAGGCAATAGCATAGGAAGCGCCTCGAATTGCTCGCGCAGTGTAATCAGGGCGGCAGCAGATGCCGCACCTTGCAGGATCTCCTGCAGGATGACCGGCGCCAGCACCGCATCACCTTCTTCGAGTAGTTTGTCCAGGCTTAGAACCGCTGAATCCTGGCTGTTACGCAACCAATTGATCCAGACAGTGGTATCAACCAATACCACGGTTCATGCCCTGCCGAACCCGTCGATCATCGTAGTCATCATCGATCAGTTGCCTGCCCTTCAGACGTTTGAGCTGTCGTTGACGGTAGCGGGCCACCAGTTCCTGCAGCGCCAGATCGACGACTTCGCGTTTAGTTTTTACGTGGGAAAAGTGCATGGCTTCATCCACCAGATCATCATCGAGCACAATATTGGTACGCATCTATATACACCTCTTTATGTGTATAGCAGCATAGGCGAATCGCGCAGTCTCCCTGGGCAGCCACTGTAGAGCATCATCGATCATCACCTTGACTTGCGCGCTGACTTCGATGCTCTCCCTCCAGCGTTTCACCGCGGTTCAAATAATACAAAGGGAGAGTCGCACCATCCTCGATCGAGCGCTTGAAGTCATACACCGAGACATACTCAGCGAAGATATTCGGTAGGACC
>JAUXDV010000047.1 GCA_030620735.1 Gammaproteobacteria bacterium | reverse complement strand
ATGAGGCGAAAGTAGGTGCTGAGTTTGTTGATCAGTTGATTGTCGTCAATCGGTTTGAGCAGATAGTCAGCAGCGCCGACATCATATCCACGCTGCTGAAAATCTTCAGTCTTGAAGGCGGCAGTGAGAAAGATGATGGGGATATTCTGGGTTTTTTTACGGATCTTCAGCAGGGAGGCGGTTTCAAAACCATCCATGCCGGGCATCTGGATATCCAGCACGATCAGGTCGAGGTCCGGCGTAGCCAAAGCAATTTCGATCGCTTCCCTGCCTGAATTTGCATCGAGCACAGCGGCATTCATGTGCTGTTCGATCAATGCGCGCAGGGTAAACAGATTATCCGGGTTGTCATCGACAATCAGCAGTTTGAAATTGGTATATCTGGTCATTTAGATATTAATAGACTCATCGATGATGGATTTTAACTGCTGTGCGTTTATCGGAGTTGTGAGGCAATCACTGGCAGCCTGCATCAGCTCTTCATTGATCAGTGTGCAATCCTCGGCGAGCGCAATAATGGTTCCTGAGATTTTTTCATTTTGAATAATAGAGATGCTATCACAGTTATTGATGTCGCAGATGCGGCTGTTGATGATAATCAGCAGGCATTCAGGCTCTTCACGCAGCACCTCCCTGATCTCATCCTCATCAGTGGCGGCGATGACAGTGATGCCCCATTGGCTCATTATTTGTGTCAGTTGCAGCATGGTGTCGATGTTATCTTCGACCAGTATCACAGTTTTGCCGCTGAAGTCGGCTGCCGGAAGAGTTGCTGCTGTTGATGTGATCTGTTCGTTTTCGAGCTCTGCTGACTCCCGGATAACGGGAGTCTCTGCAGGTTGGCTGCGATAATACTCCAGCGGCAGCGCCAGTGTGAACGCGGAGCCACTATTTTCGGTGCTCGTGAGATCAAGATTCCCCCCCAGCAGTGCAGCCAGACGACGGCTGATACTGAGTCCAAGGCCGGTGCCGCCAAAACGGCGGCGAATAGAACCGTCAGCCTGGCGAAAGGCTTCAAAAATATGCTTTTGCTGCTTATCGGGAATGCCTATGCCGCTGTCGCTGACGGTGATATGCAGGGGTTGACCGCGATAATCGGCATTGAACAGCATCTTGACGGCTATAGTGATGCCGCCCTCGTCGGTAAACTTGACGGCATTACTGAGCAGGTTTTTCAGGATCTGACGGATTTTTTCGGAGTCAGATGTGATTGTGGACGGAGTATCTGTGGGATACTCCAGCTTCAGGAAGAGGCCTTTTTCCTCGAATTGCGGACGCATTAAAGCGATGGTGTCATCAAGCAGTTGCCGCAGGTTGATCTCTTCCAGTTTGAGTTCTTCGTCCAGGGATTCGATGCGGGAGAGTTCGAGGATATTGTCGATCAGCCCGAGCAAATCTCTGCCGGCATGATGGATGACACCGGCTTTTTGCTGTTGAGCCGACGGCAGCGCCGCATCTTCCCTGAGGATTTTCGAGAGCACCATGATCGAGTTGAGCGGTGTCTTCAGCTCATGGGAGACATTAGCTAAAAATTCGGTTTTGAAACGGTTGCTTTGCTCAAGCTGCAGGGTATGCGTGCGCAGATTGCGGTTGTTTCTGGCATGGGTTGAAGCAAGGTGCGTCAGATTGCCTGCGAGGATATGCAGCTCCTGGGGTTTGTCCCACGAGAATATGACCTCTTCATTATCTTCAACAATGCGTTGCACACCGCTGCCGAGTTCCCTGCTGACACGATCGAGACGATCGGCGAACCAGTTTGCCAGCAGCCATACGCCAATGAGCACCAGCAGAGAGACGATGGCGCCTGTAATCAACAGGCTCGTGCGCAGACTGGCCAGAGGCGACTCATCGACGATGCGTCCGACCCACAGGGGTTCATTGCTTTCAGTAAGGAACATAGGAACCCAGAACATGCGGTGTTGCTCGTCATCAGTCCACAATTCGATTCTACCCCGTTGGAAGATCTCTTCAAGACCGGGAAAATCCTCGAAGGCTTTCCCGGCGGGGGATTTCCGCGAGGTGTAGAGATAGCTGCCATCGTTTTGCACCCACAGGGTGCCTCGATAGGCCCGAGCCAGCCCGCCGGGATCAACGGTTATAACTACCATCGCCGTCGCCTCACCCTGATTATCCCGAATGGCGCTGGCGATATAGAGGCGCAGCAGTCTACGCTGATGTTCATCATACTCAGTGTAGATAGGGCTGACGAGTACGGCTGAAGGACCGGCATTCAATACGGAAGTCAGGAAAGCATGGCTCGGCATATTCGGCCTGGATTCCGTCATCTTCAGCAAATTTTCTTTCTTGTCTCTTTTCAGCCAGAAGCGGGCTGTGCCATTTTCATCCAGAAAATTGATGCTGATGATGTCGAGGCTTTTTCCGAAGAGACGATTGATCCATTCTGTGTAGCGAGCACGGGCTTCAATTGCCTTTAGTGTATCTTTGCCGTCAGAACTGACGATGATTCCTGGTTCCGGCAGTTTTGCCACGACGCCGGTGAGCGCCTGGCGGCTGGCCATGTGCTTGTCCAGATCACGAAAATCAGCGCGCAGCTGCTGGATATTCGCCTGCTGATAGAAGATCTGCAGACGATCGAGCATCGGCGGCAGTCCGAATGTCAACAACAGTGCCATAGGCGTCAGTGCGAACAGCAGCAGGATCAGCAGGATATAAGTGCGTAATTTCACAGTCGCATCATACCGTTAAGCGCTGATTCTCACCAGAGGAGTATGGGATGAGGCATTTATTAAAATACCAATCTTGCTTGCCTTTTTGTCCGTGCTTTTCGCCGCCACTCTGGTTACATAGTTCACTATGCTCCCGACGTGGCAACAAAAACCACGAACAAAAATTTTACACATCCTGGTACTTTAATTTCTGCCGCATCCCCAATCCCCTGAACAAAACAGGTTTGCCGGTTATTGCTTGAGTCGCATACAATCAGCACAGACTGATCACAACAGAGGAGATCATCATGTCACAGGATGCATTGATACAACACTATTCCGGCATTATCGAAGGTGTTGGTGAAGATCTGCAGCGCGACGGACTGCTGAAAACACCGCAGCGGGCTGCCAAGGCGATGGAGTTTTTATGCAAAGGCTACCATCAGACGCTGGATGAAGTGGTCAACGATGCGATCTTCGCAACCAGCAATGATGATATGGTGATTGTCAAGGATATTGAACTCTACTCGCTGTGTGAACATCATATGCTGCCGTTTATCGGCAAGGCGCATGTTGCCTACCTGCCCAGAGGAAAGGTGATCGGGCTCTCTAAAATTGCCCGTATCGTCGACATGTACGCACGCCGTCTGCAGATCCAGGAAAATATGACGGTGCAGATCGCAGACGCCATCGAGCAGGCGATTCAACCGGCTGGTGTTGCTGTCACCATTGAGGCTGAGCATCTGTGTATGAAGATGCGCGGCGTGGAGAAGCAAAATTCGGTCATGAAAACCTCGGTGATGCTGGGCGCATTCCGTAAATCCCAGGCAACGCGCATGGAGTACCTCACACTGATTCATTAAGATATATCACGAGCTATGAGATCTTTTTTTACCACGAAAGCCACGAAAAGCACGAAAAAAGATGTTTAACAATTTCGTGTGGTTCGTGATTTTTATGGTAGATTTTTTTCAGGGATTCGAACATCCACAGCGTTCATCCGAGAGTCATCAATTCTTGAACAGCGCACTGCAGTGAGCGTTGTACCTCGCGTTTTCCGGCCAGTTGTAATCTTGTGGCGAGACTCTGGATAGCCTCTCTCTGTAAAACCCTGCTGAAAAAGAGATCCTGCTGCCGGCCGTTCAGTCTTGCTGCATTACCGCTGCGGGCGGCCCATATTGCCAGCTCCACGAGTTCCGGGAATACGGCGTCAAAGGGGAGTTGCGCGGCAGCGAAGCGCCTCAGCAGTTCTCTGCTTTCTGACGGTATATCATGGCTGTGCTTAGCGTTCTGAAGCAGCGGCAGGAAGATCCTGCATTCCAGTTTTTTGAGACTGTCAGTGAGCAACAGCGGAAGTTGTTTGAGAAAACGCCCCTGGGCCTGATGCAGCAGCTGCCGGCCATTATCAGTGAGCGGATGGAGCATCAGCAGCGAGTGACAGCCGCTGGATGCCTCTCTTGTCAATCCGATGCGCACCGGCTGGAAACTGTTTTTCCGCCAAAAAGCCAGCAAATCACTGCTGGCGCCATAACTGCTGCAGAGCGTATCGATGCCTTCTGCTGATGACCCCAACTCCTTTAAAAGCGCGCTTGCAACGCCTTTTCTGCGGATTGCCGGATGGACCGCAATACGCATGATACGCAAAAAATTGTGCTGCAGCGCCTGCGGTTGGGCACAGTGGAGCGCCAGTGTCTGAGGCGCAAGATGCCCACGCGGACGCCTCTCTCCTGAAAGGATCAGTGACATCATGTCGTCATCGAATCCCCCTTCACGGAGAGCAACAGTAACTGCAGCAACCTCTCCACGGTAGCGTCCCACGAGAACCTCAACATTGGCGCCATCGAGCAGATAGCGAAGATCGAACGGGCGGGTGCGATAGTGCGCCAGCACCAGCAAGCCAAATATTTGTCTCAGTGTTTGCTCATCCTGAAGCAGGGTCTCCTGGGTTATGCGGCTGATTTCAAGTTGATCCGGCGTAAAATTTGCGAAAGTATTTTCATCAGCAGGCTCAGCATTCATCAGGAACGCATCGAATGTGAGTCGCTCCAGGGAGTCGTTCTGGCCCCAGCGGATCGGGGTGGAGAGTTGCAACTCCCGCCACTGCGGAGTGAGGCGATCAAGCGTGTCGCGAAAGCGAGTGGCAAAACCTCTGCCGGAGCCTTCATAACCATGCACAGTGGTAGAGAAGACGATGCGTTTGTAACGCCGCAGCAGGGCTTCAAGCAACGGAGCGGGGATGGCGGCGGCTTCATCGACAAACAGAATAGCAGCGATCTTGTGCTGTTTTAGCAGCTGATCCGGGGCAACAAATCGGAGTGATCGATCCCGGGTAAAGAGCTTACCTGCGTCGGAATTAAATCCTGGAAGTTCCGGCGCCGCATGTTGAAACAGGGTCGCAACAGCACTCATTGCCGGAGCCGTGACTACGATGTGGTAGTTGTCATGCTCGTGCTTATTCAGCAGTATGGCGGCCGCCAGGCCAAGCGCAGCGCTCTTCCCCCGTCCCCGGTCTGCTGTAATGACCAGCGGGCGGGAGCGATGGCCGCTGGCGACGTGCACAATGGCGTCGATAGCCTGTTGTTGATCCGCGGTGGATGTTGTTATACATGTGGCGGGTGAGGGGAGCGGTGCGCTTTCATGCGACTCATCCTGCGTGAGCACTTCAACGGCGGAAGGAGTGTGCAGAAACATGCTGCTGAGACGTTGCAAAAAGCGGCCGTTGGTTTTATCTGCCGTCACCGGCCAGACACACAGACGCTGGTAGTCGGGGTCTTCAAAATCGGGCCATTGATGCAGTGGCGGGGTGAGCAACAGCAGATAGCCGTGATTATTGATTGTGCCGCTGACAGCAGCAAAGGCGTCTGCATCAAAGCCGCAATGGGCATCAAAGAGAATGCTGTGAAACTCCTGTCCCAGCAGCTGCTTCGCCCGGCCTGCCGGAATCACCTGCTTGAGTTGCTGCTGCTCTGCGACGTCACCAATCCACACAGTTCCCGGACGATTTTCCAGCAGCTGTGCGGCCCTTTTTCTGCACCATGCGGCGCTACCGGCAACAATCAGAAAATGACGCATTATGCGATGTTTTCGCCTCTATTTGAGATTACTCCCCTGATTTCTGGAGTTGATAGAAGGCGTTGGTTGCAGCAACAAAACCGTCAATGGATCCGCAGTCATAGCGATCCCCTTTAAATTCATAGGCGATCACATTGCCTTCTTTTGCCTGCTGCAGCAGGGCGTCTGTAATCTGTATTTCACCACCACTGCCAGCAGGTGTCTTCTCCAATATGGTGAAAATATCCGGGGTCAGGATATAGCGCCCGATGATAGCGAGGTTGGATGGCGCCTCTTCAGGCGAGGGTTTTTCAATCATGTCGGTGACCCGGAACACGCCCTCTTCAATCTCATCTCCGGCAATCACGCCGTATTTGTGTGTCTCTTCAGGCGCCACTCTCTCGATTGCAACAATGCTGCAGCGGTATTTTTCGTAAATTTTCACCATCTGGCGCATGACTCCATCGGGATCGGAGCTGCACAGATCATCGGCAAGAATGACTCCAAAAGGTTCATCTCCGATCAATACCTCGCCAGTGAGAATGGCATGGCCCAGTCCCCGCATCTCGATCTGGCGGGTATAGGAGAAAGTGCAGTGCTCGATCAGATAGCGGATCTCCTGCAGATAGGCCTCCTTAGAAGTGCCGTCAATCAGGTGCTCCAGTTCGTAATTGGTATCGAAGTGATCTTCAATGGCGCGTTTGCCGCGTCCAGTGACAATGGCGACATTCTGCATGCCGGCCTGCAGCGCCTCTTCGATGCCGTATTGAATCAGCGGTTTGGTGAGAATCGGCAGCATCTCCTTGGGCATTGCCTTGGTTGCCGGAAGGAAGCGGGTGCCGTAGCCGGCTGCGGGAAAGAGACATTTTCTGATCATTTTAGTGGTGATGTTCCGCGCCCTTAATCAGCGCAGTTTCCATGTGGGATTATTGTAATAATCTATAATACCAGCCTTTTGCAGCCATTGTTTGGCATCTTCAGCATCTTCTTCAAACCATGCGCGTGCGCAACCAAGGCGGAATGTGTAGCCCCAGCGATCCATATCCTGCATCATCCGGTCGGCGCTGAAGCCGGCAAGTTTATCGGCGAGAATAATCTGCAGATAACAGACTCCGTTTTCCTCATCATAGTCACCGCCGGCATCTGTATGCAGTTGTGTGCGCCGCTCACTCTCCATGCAAATATAGTGGCAGGCCTCATGAAAGGCGGAGTGAACTGGAGTGTCTTCGCGGATATAGAGACGGGATTTGATCACTCCTGCCTCGGACTCTCCCCAATAGGAACCTGGTATGGGGGTATCATCATTGACGGGAGTGATGGTCAGGGCGTACTTCAGGAAAAGTTTTTTGATTTCAGGAGCTCTTCCCTTGCAAAGTGTTACATCAGGCATAATTGTCCACAGGCGGTATAATCATCGCAAATTGTAATCCTTAATAAGTGATATCTGAAATGCTTCAGTTTCTACTCACCTTATATGCAAAAACTCCGCTGGGAGCCGCACAGCGTCTGGGCGGGTTCATCGGCTGGATTGCATGGATCTTTCAGTTGAAAGAACGACATACTGCCGAGGTGAATATTGCTCTCTGCTTTCCTGAAATGCCGCCACAGCAGCAGCAGCAACTGGTGAAACAGACGCTGGTGGAGAATGGTAAATTGATGGCGGAGCTGCCCATCACCTGGCTGCGCCCATTCTCAGAGTTTGAATCAAGAGTTGATGTGCGTGAATTTCGCCGTCACCTGGCAGAAAAATACCAGCAGGGTCAAGGTCTGATTGTCGCTGTTCCGCACATGGGCAACTGGGAGCTTGGTCTGCATGCCGTGGTATCAGTCGGGCCAACCACCGTGCTGTATCGGCCGCCCCGGCAGCAGTGGCTCGAGGAGATCATGACGCAGGGACGTTCGGCGAATGGCGCACTCCTGGTTCCGGCAACAGGCAGTGGCATCAAGCAACTCGTCGCTGCTTTGAAAAGAAAAGAGATCATTATTATCCTGCCAGACCAGGTGCCAAAGCAGTTGCAGAATGCCGGGGGTATCTACTCTCCTTTTTTTGGCCATAAGGCAATGACCATGACACTGTTGTCAAAACTTGCTGCAAAAACAGGGGCGCCGGTGGTGCTTGCTTTTGTTAAACGCCAGGCGCAGAAAGAGGAGTTTTTTGGCCGAACAGTGGATGCCGAACCTGCTGTCAATGATCCAGATCTTGAAGTTTCTGTGGGCGCACTGAATAAAACCATTGAGACAGCTGTACTTGAAACACCGGCACAGTATCAGTGGGTCTACCGCCGTTTTCAGGGGAAGGTTTACAAAAAATCTAAAAGTGGTTGAAACCTTACATAAATAATGGAAAGGATGTGCGCATGATATGATCTGAACTCATTGACTATCATGAGCAGTGGTGGAGAACCCGATGTCTGCAGAATTTCCAATCATCGCATTGACCGGCTCGTCAGGAGCTGGCAGTTCAACGATTACCAGGGCTTTTGAGCATATCTTCTGGCGTGACAGGGTCAAGGCAGCCTATATTCAGGGGAGTGGTTTTCATCGCTACAGTCGTGGGGAGATGGAGCAGAAAGTTAGCAAGGCCTGTATTGAGGATCGTATTCTCAGCCATTATGGTCCGGAAGGAAATTGTCTCGACAAGCTGGAGACGCTTTTTTTCCAGTATTCTGCGATCGGCACAGGGAAGCGGCGTTATTATCTGCATACAGATGAACAGGCCCGAAAATGGGACCAGGAAGTAGGGACTCTTACTCCCTGGAAGAAGATCGAGGGTAAAACCGACCTGTTGCTCTATCGCGGTCTGCATGGCGCCGCTATAGATGGAGATATCGATATCTCACAGTATCCGGATCTGCTGATCGGCATTGTGCCGATCGTTAATCTGGAGTGGATGCGAAAGATTGGCCGTGATATCACTCTGCGAGGCTATTCCACGGACGAGGTGAGGCAATCCATATTGTGCCGCATGCATGACTATGTGCAGCATATCACTCCGCAGTTTACACGTACGCATATTAACTTTCAGATGGTTTCCACTGTCGATACTTCGGATCCATTCGCAGAAGATAGCATTATGCCGACTGAAGATGAGAGTTTTATTGTGATCAGTTTTCAGCGCGGGATGCGGCCGGATTTTATCGAGCTGTTGAGCCTGCTGCCGAATTCATTCATGTCACGGAGAGACACGCTGGTGGTCCCGGGCAGCGCACTGCTGCATGCGATAGAGATTATCCTGATGCCACTGGTGCATGATCTGGTGGTGAAAGGCAGGGAGTTGCGCGAGGTCAGGAAACTGCCGAAAAAGCGCAAAGCAGGACTGCATGGCGTTCTCGGTCAGTCAGACGGGTAAAGAAAGTTCGCAGTTTGCAGTATGCAGCAAACCGACTAGAATCCTTGATTGGCCAACATCTTTACAAATGCGTCAAATTTCAATAATGACTCTCGCAAAGCCGCAAAGTTCGCCAAGAAAACCTTTGCGGTCTTTGCGCCTTCGCCTACAGGGATCGTAGGTGAGGGGCGTGAGCAGGACGCGGAAGCTTGGCGAGAGAAAATAATCTCTTTTCATGCCTCGTCAGTCTGAGATCTGATCTCGCTAGACTTTTTCCAACTGCCAACTGTCATTTAACCTTTGAACTTGCCGCGCTTGAGGCGCACGGCTTCCATGATCTCCACCTCTCTGGGTCCTGAAATAACAACATTGGGATCTGGAACAAAGTCCAGCTCCTCGTTGCCGCGTTGATAGGGCACAGAGTTGATAATCGTTTTCATGGCGTTGAGACGGGCAAGATGCTTGTCATTGGAGCGAATCACGGTCCAGGGCGCATGATTGCTGCTGGTCCTTTTCAACATCTCATACTTTTGGGTTGTAAATTCATCCCAGCGCTCCTGCGCCTGCAGGTCGACCTCACTCAGTTTCCACTGTCTCAACGCATCGGTTTTACGCCGTTCAAAACGCTGCTGCTGCTCGCTTTTGGTGACACTGAAGTAGAGTTTGATCAGAATCGTCCCTTGTCGAACCAGATCTTTTTCGAAGCCGACGACTCCGCGCATGAAGTTCTTGTACTCTTCGGGGGTGCAGAAACCAAACACAGGTTCGACCATGGCGCGGTTGTACCAGCTGCGATCGAACATGACGACTTCGCCGCCATGCGGGAAATGCGTCACATATTTCTGGAAGAACCACTCTGTACG
>JAUXDV010000215.1 GCA_030620735.1 Gammaproteobacteria bacterium | reverse complement strand
GGTGGCGGCATCAATTGTTTGTGGTTTTCACCAAGAGAAAGAGAGCAATGTTTGTGCCATGATCATGGCAGAATAGATAACGTGCGGTTTATAAAGGGAAATTAATGTATTTCTGTAGGGAAGGGGTAATGCGGGAATCTAAAAACCTGACAAAGTGTCAGGAGGGGTGAAGGAGGAGCCTATTTCCCAAGTTTCCACTCGCTCAGACGGCGGCTCTTTATATTGTATTGCATAATGCGGTTATTATTGGTGTCGGCGATGAGGATTTTTCCATCCAGTACTGCAATGCCGCCGGGTTCATTCAACGCGGCGCTCAGTGCATCCCCGTCGCTTTTGCCGGGTTTTCCTGTGCCTGCGGCCGTAGTGATCGTTTTCTTCTTGAGGTCCACCAGTTTGAGTTTATGGTTGTAGGTATCCGCAATAAAGATGCGATCTTCATCCACAACAGCGACGCCGAGAACATGCTGTAACTCTGCCTTGTTCAGTGGGCCATCACGGTCGCCAAAATCGAACAGGCCGGTGCCAGCCAGAGTTTCCACCTGCTGTTTACGAATATCAATTCTGCGCAGCGCGGAATCCTCGGCATCGGCGACATAGAGCTGGTCTCCAATGATCGATAGGCCGCTGGGCTGGCTGAAACTCGAGCGCTTGAGCGAGCCGTCGCTGATGCCTTCCCGGCCGCTGCCTGCATAGGGGCCGATGGTTTTCTTGGTCAGATCCAGACGCCATATCTGATGAATGCCGGCCATCGCGATATAGAGTTGCGACTCCTTCAGGGCGAGTCCCCATGGAGAGCGCAATCCGATTTTCCTGGCTGAATACTGATTGCCGCGGTGAACTTCATTTTTTCCATTTCCGGCCACGGTTGAGACCTTCGCTGCGGCAAGGTCGATGTATCGAATGGAGTGATTCCCGGTATCGGCGACATACAATCCACTGTCGGAGAAAACCAGGCCTTGCGGAGACTTGAAACGGGCGCTTGCATAAGCGCCATCAACAAAGCCCGAAGATTTACCGCCAATGATTTTTTCGATCTTCCCATTGTGGCTGGCAAGAATAATGCGATGATGCAGCGTGTCGCTGATGGCGACATATCGGTCGGATACAGCAATTTTTCCAGGGGCCGCCAGCAGCGATGCCTCGAACTTCTCCTTCTCCAGCGCAACAGGCAGCGGTGTTTCATCGATGATTGCAGCATATTTTTTCAGGAGCTTTTTGATCGTTTTGTCGAAGATTTCATAATTATCCTCTCCGACGACTTTGCCGAGCACCCCGCCTTCAGGATCGATCACATACTGCGTGGGCCAGGCGCGCATTCCGTAGAGTCTGCCCAGCCTGGATTCCACGTCATTCACTACCGGGTGGTCGACATCGTAGCGAACAACGATGCGCCGCAGGGTTTCTATATTCTTCTCATTATCGAATTTTGGCGTATGCACGCCAATGATGGCGATCTGGTCACCGTATTTGTGCTTCAGGCGTTTCAGATCTTCCAGCACGTGGATGCAGTTGATACAGCCATAGGTCCAGAAATCCAGTATCACCACCTTGCCCTTGAGATCGGCCAGGGTCAGCGGGCGGGAGACATTCAGCCAGGGGAGGGCGGGGTCAAATTCGATGGCAGGTGGATTGTCGGTTTCCGCTTCGGCGCGACAGGCTGTATTGAATCCTGAGAGGATCAGAAAGATCAGAAAAGCCACATAGTAGATCAGGTTGCTATTTCGTCGCATTGTTATTGACATTGTATGACTATTCTCTGAAGCAGAAGATTAGTGTTACTGATCAATTATCTCTGGCTGCAAATCCCTTCTCTTGTGGATCACTGCCAGCACGAAGACATCCTGATCATTGATCTCGTAGAGGATACGGTAGGAATATAGCGACAGTTCCCGAATCTTCATGTTGCTGAGTTCCGGCACAATCCTTCCCATGAGTGGCAGTTCGTTGAGAATATCTGTTTTTGCTGCGATATCCCGTGTTACTTTTTTGGCATAGAAGCGGGAATTGTGTGCGATAAAATCATGGATGGATCGAAGATCCACTCTTGCCGGTTCTGACCAGATTACCATGCGTCGATTTTGCGTATGAGTTCGTCGCTGCTGATGGTGCGGTTTTGTTCAACTGCCTCCTGGCCTTTTCGGATTTTATCCAGCACATAAAGCCTGTACATAATTTCATCCATGTCGGCATTGTCCGGCAACTTACCGATAGTCTCCAATGCTTCTATTTTGGCGGGCTGCATTTGACTTCCTCCTATTTTCATACAAAGTGTAGCACTTTATTATGATTGATTATTCCCTGCAGGAGGACTATCGTCTACACAGGATAGATGGACGTTACACATGAGATGGATTTCAATCGCTTTTCTTTGCGGCATTCTGCTGCTGGATCAATTCTCCGCAATTCCCTCCTGGCCATGGCTTGCCGCGGCATTGATGACAGGATTGATCTGCTCAAAATATCTTCATACGGCCTGTGTGTGGATTGCTGCCGGCTTCTGCTGGGCTGCCGTGGATGGCGCCGCCTATCTGTCACACATCCTGCCTGAAGAGCTGGAGCGTCAGGATCTGCTTGTCGAGGGCAGGGTGGTCTCACTGCCGGATGAAGAGTTTGCTTCCACACGATTTCTTTTTGCTGTCGAACAGAGCAGGTTGCCTGATGGAGAAGAGATCGATTTCAGAGGTATTGTGAAGCTGAGTTGGCACAGCCGTGAAATGCGGCCGCTTGGAGGAGAGCGATGGCGCTTGAAAGTCAGACTGCGTCAGCCGCGGGGATTCAGAAACCCTGGAGGCTTTGATTACGAACGCTGGCTGTTTCAGCACGATATTGCCGCCAGGGGATATGTGCGTGACTCCACTGAGAATCGCAGGGTTGCCGGGAGAGGCCTGACGCCGCTGGTGTTGCGCCAGGCACTGCGACAACAGATTGCAGACCATGCGCCTGCTTCACCGGCAAGGGCGGTGCTGAATGCATTATTGATTGGTGATCGCAGCGGCCTCAGTGACACTGAGTGGCAACTGTTTCGCGCCACCGGAACCAGTCATCTGATCGCCATCTCCGGACTGCATATTGGCCTGGTCGCGTTTATGGCGTGGATGCTGGTCGAGTTTCTGTGGCGCCATGCCGGGCGTTTGCCGCTGCTGCTTCCATCACCGATTGCAGCAGCCTGGGCCGCCCTGCTGGCCGCTGCTGCCTATGCAATGCTGGCAGGGTTTTCTATTCCGACGCAGCGCGCCCTGCTGATGACAGCGGTATTTTCATTCGCAATCATTTTCAGGCGCAACAGCAGTTCGCTGGATGGGGTTGCACTGGCGCTGCTGCTGGTGCTGATGATCGATCCACGCTCCGTGCTCTCTGCCGGATTCTGGCTCTCTTTCATGGCGGTGACTGTGATTCTGCTGCTGATCAGACGCTATCCGCAGTGGGGCCGCTGGAAGATGTGGATTGCGATCCAATTGGGTCTGTTCGTGGCATTGATCCCGCTGCTGGCTTTTTGGGATTTTCCGGCATCGCCGATCGGGCCGCTGGTCAATCTGATCGCCGTTCCCTGGTTCTCCTTTGTGATCGTACCTGCGGTGTTGATCACGACTATGCTGCTGGCGATCTCCTTCCCGGGGGCTGAGACCCTGCTGATGCTGTTGCTGAAATGCATTGCTGCAACCATGAATGTGATGGCGATGGCAGCACAACAGAGCGAACTCATCACGCTCTCGACGCCTGTATGGTGGATGGCGCTGCTGGCGGGAACAGGCGCGTTGCTGCTGTTGCTGGGGCGTGGCTGGTACTGGAGAGCAGCAGGCGCGCCACTGTCACTGCTGCTGTTTTGGCCGCAATCAACAAGCATCGACAATCTCGCCTTGACTGTGCT
>JAUXDV010000233.1 GCA_030620735.1 Gammaproteobacteria bacterium | reverse complement strand
ACCGGGCACACCATCGAACAGCGTCCGCACAGGGTGCAGCTGTCATAGACAAGCTCTTCCCAGTCGGCAAAATCCTTCTCCTGCAGCGGTTTCGACAATCCAAGCGCCTTTGCCAGCTTGCCGCGGATTGTATGCTGCTGACGCCACAGCTTTTTCATCGGCTCCAGCTTGTAGATGGGCGTGTAACGCGGGTCACCGGTTTCCGTGTAAAAGAGACATGCCTCGGCGCACAGACCGCAGTGAACGCAGCTCGAAAAATAGGAGGAGATCTTTGCGTCGATCTGCTTGCCTAGCTCGGCTACACCCTGGTCAAATTGTTCGCTCATCTCATCTTCTCCCGGTTCATGCCCTGATTCCCTTGCGTCCCATGGTGGCTCCTGTATATCCACGGCTGAAGGCAAAGGTAAATGCGTGCATCAGGCTGCTGAACGGAAAGTAGATCAGCAGCAGCTCGGCCAGCAACAGGTGAATCAGGCGCAAAGCTTCGACTGACTGTGCCAGGGCCAGACAGCCGCTCAGCATCACCAGAAACACCAGCACTGTCCCCACGTAGTCATCCGCACTGGAGAGCAGACGTGTCACGGGGTTCAACAGGCGATAGAGCCACAGCATGATCAAACCGGCAAATGCCACCTCGGCTGCAACGATAAACGCCCAGTGTGGCATGGACCACCAGCCGATACCGGTGATGCGCTCGGCGAAAAAATCGACATGGGGACGCGCCAGAAAGAGCAGCGCAAACAATCCCAGGTGAAACATGTAACCGGCTATCAGCTGAACCTTGCCATGCCGGCGGACTGTGCGTTCCGGTACAAAGCGGCTGAAAATCGCACGCAACGCTCCGGCCCCGCCGCCATCCCTGGGAACAGCCAGATCTTTTTTGGCGCCTGCGCGCAGGATCATAAAGAGTCGCCACAACACGCCCAGCACAAACACTGTCAACGAAAAATACCACAGCGGGCCTTCAATCAGTTGTGCAATCATTTTTCCGCCTCCGCTGGAGCAGGATTGTCATGATGCACAGCAGCGCCCTGCTGCTTCGGCATAACCTTGCCCTCATCGATGCACCGCTGCGCCCACCATGAGTGGTGGTCTTTCGCCCAGTTAAGATCGCAATAACCGCTGGTCATTCCCTCGGTGGCGCCCTGCATGCCGATAGTGCCGATATAGATGTGGCCGATGATGACCGACAACATGACAACTGCGGCAATTCCGTGGACGACATGTGAGAGTTCCATAATGTCACGCCCCTGCCCAAAAACAGGAAACAGCAGCACAACGCCGGATATTGCGATGAGTCCGCCAACGATGATCAGCAGCCAGAAAAGTGTCTTCTCCCCCATGTTGAAAAAATTTGAAGGAACATCCTGCTTGCCGATAATACCACCGCCCTTCAGCAGCCATGTCAGGTCGCCTTTTTGATAGATGTTCCTGATCACGAACTTCAAAAACACCAGCACCAGCGCCAGCAGAAACAGGGGGCCGAAAAGGTTATGCCCCTCCTTCGCTGCAGATGCCAGCGCAGAGAAGAGTTCCGGCCCCATCCACGGCAGCAGCAGTGAGCGCCCGAACAACAGGATCAGACCGCTGAACCCCAGAAAAAGAAACACAATAGCCATGAACCAGTGGATCAGGCGTTCATAGATGGAATACCGCTCTATTTTCTTGTCCGACTCTCCATCCCTGATGAGAACCTTGCCGCGGATCAAATAGAATAACAATATCGCCAGCATCGCCCCGGCAAGCAGATAACTGCCTGTTGGCAGCAGTTGCCCCATGCGGAAATGCCGCCACCGCTGTCCCAGCTGATTGATCAGCACGCCGCTTTGCACGCCCTGAACCTGGCTATCTCCCCCGGGAAACATCGCCGCTTCCGCAGGCGGGAGTTGCTGCGGGTTCACTGCCCGCCACAGATCCGTGGCGGGGTTTGGCACGGTGACCGGTTTGTATGATGACGGTGCATTCTCCGCAAACACTGGAAAAGCTATGAGTATCAGAAACAACAGCGCCGGAAATTGGAGTACCCGTCTATGATTGATCAACATGTCTGCCTTGAGAAGTTGTCTGTATAAATTCTGCTGTGTAGGATATGGTGAGTGAAACGAACCACATCTGTCACGCGATTGATGCGGTTCGCAAGCTCACCACATCCTACGGGACATTGAACTGCACAGGGTTTTGAAAAATCACATCACTCTTCCATCGTAGCCTTGCCCTGCACTCCCTTGGAACTTCTCAGGGATGCATTCTCGTAGGAGACGCCCCAGTCGAGCACACTGGCTCCCCGGTTGACGACGCGCTTGCGGTAGATATCAGAGATGACACTCGCGTCGCCCGCCAGCAGCGCCTTGGTCGCACACATCTCGGCGCACAACGGCAGCTTGCCTTCCGCCAGGCGGTTGGAGCCGTATTTGCGTCTCTCCTCCGCGCTGTTGTCCTCCTCAGGTCCGCCGGCGCAGAAGGTGCATTTGTCCATCTTGCCGCGACTTGCGAATGCGCCGTCTTCCGGAAACTGTGGAGCGCCAAACGGACAGGCGTAGAAGCAGTAGCCGCAGCCGATGCAGATATCCTTGTCATGCAGCACCAGGCCGTCATCCGTGGTGTAGAAACAGTTGACAGGACAGACGGCCGCACAGGGAGCATCTGAACAGTGCATACAGGCCACGGAGAGTGAACGCTCGCCTGCCTCGCCGTCCTTGATGGTCACCACCCGGCGGCGATTGACGCCCCATGGAACATCGTTTTCATTTTTACATGCAGTAACGCAGCCGTTGCATTCGATGCAACGCTCGGCATCACAGTAGAATTTCATACGCGCCATTGTATCAATCTCCTATTAAACTTTCGTGATACGGCACAGACTGCATTTTGATTCCTGCATCTGTGTCACCGAGTCATAACCGTAGGTCATTGCCGTATTGGCTGCCTCCCCCAAAACATAGGGATCTGCACCTGGTGGATACTTGCTGCGCAGATCCTTGCCTTCAAAATGGCCGCCGAAATGGAATGGCATGAAGGCCACACCCGATCCCACACGCCTGGTCACCTGCGCCTTGATCTTGATACGCGCACCCTCGGGGCTCTCCAGCCAGACATCGTCGCCATCTCTGACGCCGGCGTTGTTGGCGTCACGCGGATGCAGTTCGACAAACATATCCTGCTGCAGTTCAGCCAGCCACGGATTGGAGCGCGTCTCATCACCGCCGCCCTCGTACTCCACCAGTCTGCCTGTCGTGAGGATGATGGGGAAATCCTTCGAATAGTCTTTTGCCTGAATAGAGGCATAGCGTGTCGGCAGACGATAGAATGATTTGCGGTCTTCGTAGGTTGGATATTTCTCCACCAGATCGCGGCGGCTGGTGTAGAGCGGCTCGCGATGAATGGGAACCGGATCAGGGAAGGTCCACACCACTGCCCTCGCCTTGGCGTTGCCGAAAGGCGCACAGCCATGCTTGATAGCGACCCGCTGAATTCCACCGGAAAGGTCCGTCTTCCAGTTCTTGCCTTCCGCCAATGTTTTCTCTTCCGGCGTCA
>JAUXDV010000310.1 GCA_030620735.1 Gammaproteobacteria bacterium | reverse complement strand
TCAACGATTATCATCTCATAACCGGCTGAGAGGCAGTCCCTGAAATTCCCTTCCGACCAGGAGTGCACATAGGCCGCCATTTCTATCTCCATCACAGCAGAGAGATCCTGCGCCGTCATGGCACGGAAACAAGGCATCAAGGATCGCATCACCGCACTCACTGCAACTGCTTCATCAGTAGTTGCAGATCCTGCCATGATTTGGCTTTTTCACTGGGCTTGCGCAACAGGTAGGAGGGATGGTAGGTCACCAGCATTGGAATTTTTGATTCACCATAATGATGCATCCTGCCGCGCAGCCGTCCAACAGCCTCGTCTGACTGCAGCAGGTTTTTAGCGGCAACGCCTCCGGCGGCAAGCATCACTTCAGGCTGAACCAGGTCAATCTGCTGCTGCAGATAGTCATGGCACGCTTTCATCTCCTCTGAATCGGGATTGCGATTCCCGGGAGGTCTGCATTTGAGGATATTTGCGATATAGACAGTCTCACGCGAGAGCCCGGCAGCCAGCAGCATCTGGTTTAACAACAACCCTGCCCGACCGACAAACGGCAACCCCTGCCGGTCCTCCTCCTCTCCCGGAGCTTCGCCAATCACCATCACCCTGGCATTTTGATCTCCTGTACCAAACACCGTGTTTTGACGGCCCTGACACAGGGAGCACTTGCGGCAATTGCTGACAGCCGACTGCAGCGACTCCCAGTCTGTAGGAATTTTCGGCATGGGCTGCCCAGGCGTTGATTCCTGTAACTCCTGCCGCGGTTCATGCTCAGGAATTACTTCATCATGCTGATCTGCCGGCAGATCGCGGCGCACCCAGTACTGAATACCCATGGCATCCAGCATCTGTCTGCGCCGCTGATCCAGCAGCATTGGAGCCGGTTCGTGATCAGACATCGCCCTGAGGATGCGCACGCTCCTCTCGATCAAGCAGCCGGTTGATCGCGTTCACATAGGCTTTTGCAGATGCGATGACGATATCTGTATCTGCCCCCTGGCCGTTAATGATGCGCTCATCCTGCTTGAGACGAACTGTTACCTCACCCTGGGAATCAGTCCCGGTGGTAATGTTATTCACCGAGTACAACTGCAAGACAGCATCGACTCCGGTCAGCTTTTTGATCGCCTTGAAAGCCGCATCCACGGGGCCGCCACCCTCTGCGGTGTCACTCACCTCTTCGCCGTCAATCGCCACCACCACAGTAGCAACAGGTGTCTCACCAGTCTCGCTGCACACCTTCAGCGACAACAGACGAATACGTTCACTCACTGCCTCACTGTCGGCTTCGGAGACGAGGACCTGGAGATCTTCATCGAAAATCTCATGCTTTTTGTCGGCAAGGTCCTTGAAGCGTCTAAAAGTTTCGTTCAAATCCTCTTCGCTGTCGAAACGGTGCCCCAACTCTTGCAGGCGGCTTCGAAGGGCGTTGCGTCCCGAATGTTTACCGAGCACCATGCGATTCTTGCTCCAGCCCACATCCTCTGCGCGCATGATTTCGTAAGTCTCGCGGTGCTTCAACACCCCATCCTGGTGGATGCCGGATTCATGGGCAAATGCATTGGCGCCGACAATCGCCTTGTTCGGCTGTACAGGAAATCCTGTCACATTGGAGACCAGCTTCGAGCAACTGAGGATTTGCGTTGTATCCAGCCCGGTTTCACACTGATAGACATCTGATCGCGTACGTACCGCCATTACGATCTCTTCCAGCGAGGCGTTTCCTGCACGCTCGCCAAGACCATTGATGGTGCACTCCACCTGGCGTGCACCATGCATCACTGCAGCCAGTGAATTTGCCACGGCAAGCCCGAGATCATTGTGGCAATGCACCGAAAAAACAGCTTTATCCGAATTGGGCACCCGCTCAATCAAGGTGCGAATAGTCTCACCAAACTGCCACGGCATGGCGTAGCCGACAGTATCCGGCACATTGATGGTCGTTGCCCCTTCATCGATCACCGCCTCGATAATTCGGCATAAAAAGTCAATCTCAGAGCGGCCTGCGTCTTCAGCAGAAAATTCGACATCATCGGTAAACTGGCGGGCGCGCCTGACAGACCTGACAGCCTGTTCGACAACCTGGTCAGGCGACATGCGCAATTTACGCTCCATGTGAATCGGAGAGGTTGCGATAAAAGTATGGATACGGGATGAATTGGCGCCTTTCAATGCCTCGCCGGCACGGTCAATATCCCCGTCCAGCGCGCGTGCAAGACCGCACACTGTAGAATCCTTGACCACTTGCGCAACCGCCTGCACAGCCTCGAAATCACCCTGACTGGCAATCGGGAAGCCGGCTTCGATGACATCGACGCGCATCTTTTCCAGCGCCCTGGCGATGCGCACCTTCTCGTCCCTGGTCAT
>JAUXDV010000338.1 GCA_030620735.1 Gammaproteobacteria bacterium | reverse complement strand
GGTCAAACAGCGTTGGAAAGGAGTGGCACAGGCTGACGCATCGGCGGCATCCATGACAGATATCGAAAACCCGCTCCAGCTCATTGAAGAGGTTATCCTGATCATAGAATTCAGGCTGCTGCCAATCGAGAGGATGGCGTGTTGGCGCCTCGAGGCTGCCTTCGCGAACTGTCGCCATAGTGAATCTCCGTGTCTATTCACCTGCCTGTTGATGCGTGTAGCAAAATCAGCGCATTCGGCGGCAGAAATAATTGGGTTGTTGACTCTCAACTCCGCTCTGTAGAGGAACGGGGTTGAGAGATTTGACATCCTAGTCGTCCAGAGAGTCAAGCGCTTTCTGGAAACGATTGGCGTGCGAGCGCTCGGCTTTTGCCAGCGTCTCAAACCAGTCAGCGATCTCGTCAAAACCTTCATCGCGAGCGGTTTTCGCCATACCGGGATACATATCGGTATACTCGTGCGTCTCGCCGGCGATTGCTGCTTTCAGGTTATCGCTGCTACCGCCGATAGGCAAGCCGGTTGCAGGATCGCCCACCTCTTCAAGATACTCCAGATGGCCGTGCGCATGGCCTGTTTCACCTTCAGCTGTAGAGCGGAAGACAGCAGCGACATCGTTATAGCCTTCGACGTCTGCTTTTGCAGCAAAGTAGAGATAGCGGCGATTTGCCTGGGACTCCCCGGCAAAAGCATCTTTCAGGCTGGTTTCGGTTTGTGAACCTTTGAGTGACATATGATTTCCTCCGTTATTGAATGAATTCATCCAGAAGCAAGACTGGATGGAACAGAGTCTAATCGAGGAGTCATAAATAGCAAAGTTAATTGTTACAACTGCATCAATAGAAGTTTGCTATCAGGAAGGTTCTTCAAGTCACTCCGCGCCTTGATCTGAACACTCCCTTCAAGTTCATCTACGGGGGAAAGGTTATCTATCAATGGCTTACAATTGGCATCAGGATACCCTTCACCCCATCCCATGAGCTTATTCAGAGATTCCTTTGCCTGTACTCAGAGGCTGAAATGATTTCATAAGAGTGGAGCAGGGAAGCTCAGTTGCGCGGGTAAACACTGAAGGGTAAAGAATCCGGAAAAAACAAAGGCCAGCCCGGAGAAACCAGGCTGGCCTTCACTGACCACCAATCAATGATCAGTCAGCGCAAGCTTAGCGTACTGCTGGCGCTGCCGGGGCAGGTGCTGCTTGTGGCGCAGGAGGAGCATATCCGTATGGAGCCGGACCATAACCACCGCCACCGTAACCTGGTCCCGGACCATATCCACCGCCACCGTAACCTGGTCCCGGACCGTAACCACCACCGTAAGGCATCGGGCCATAGCCCCCCATGCCCATGGGAGGACCGTATGGACCTGGACCATAACCACCACCGCCATAACGATAGTAGTCGTCATCGTCGTCGTCGAAGAAGTCCTCCATCTCGTCCATCCAGTATCTTGGATCCCACTCATCATATTCGTCGTCATAGTAACCGCCACCCCATCTGTCATTATTACTCCAGAAGGCTGAGGCGCTGGATGCTGCCGCAAGTGTGATTGCAGTAAAAAGTGCTAGTGCAACATGTTTTTTCATCATCGTTCTCCCACGCAAGAAAATGCAAATTTGTTAAAATGTACTACTAAGTATATACCAGAATAGAGATTATCTATAGAAGTATTTCACCTATTAATTATATAGCGGTTACCGGAAATTACTTTGATCCAGATCACACAATCATCAACTTGTCTCAGCGTGCGTGATCTGAAACAATCACGCCCTGATTTGAATTTTGCAGACAAAACACGCTATGTGGATTGAAATTGTCGCTATTCTGGCAGGCCTGATGCTGCTGGTGATTACCGCCGATCGCTTTATCGCCGGCGCAGCCGCCCTGGCGCAGAA
>JAUXDV010000244.1 GCA_030620735.1 Gammaproteobacteria bacterium | reverse complement strand
GCGGAACCGCCGGCCGAATCACCCTCCACCAGGAACAACTCACTGCGTGCCGGGTCCACGGAACTGCAGTCCGCCAGTTTGCCTGGCAGCGCAGGCCCCTGGGTAACCTTCTTGCGGGTGACTTTACGGCCTGCGCGCATGCGGCTCTGGGCCGCATCGATCGCCAATTCGGCAATGCGTTCACCCACTTCGGTGTGCTGATTGAGCCAGAGGCTGAAAGCATCCTTCACCACCCCCGAAACGAACGCCGCGCACTCCCTCGAGGAGAGCCGCTCCTTGGTCTGGCCGGAAAACTGCGGATCTGCCAGCTTGACAGAGAGAATGTAGCTAAGCTTGCTCCAGACGTCATCCGGCGAGAGCTTGACCCCGCGTGGCAGCAGGTTGCGAAATTCACAGAATTCGCGCACAGCATCCGTCAGTCCCGAGCGCAGCCCGTTGACATGCGTTCCCCCCTGCACCGTCGGGATCAGGTTGACATAACTCTCTGTCACCGCATCGCCTCCTTCCGGCAGCCACGCAATCGCCCAGCTTGCGGCCTCTCTATTGCCTGACAGATCACCAACAAAAGGCTCCTCGGGCAAGCGCACACTCTGCTGCAATGAGTCGACAAGATAGTCGCGCAGCCCGTCTTCGAAATACCATTCACTGTTGCTGCCGCTGTTTTCATCCTTGAAGCTGATGCGCAGACCGGGACAGAGCACCGCTTTGGCGCGCAGCAGGTGTACAAGCTGTCGCACAGAGAATTTGTTTGAGTCAAAATATGCTGCATTCGGCCAGAAACGCAGGATGGTTCCAGTGTTGCGCTTGCCGACTGTCCCAATCTCCTCGAGCTCGGATGCCTTCTCTCCATCGGCAAAGGCGATGTTGTACTCCTTGCCGCCGCGTTTGACCCACACTTCCAGGTGGGTGGAGAGCGCATTGACGACAGAGATGCCAACGCCGTGCAAACCACCTGAAAACTGGTAACTCTTGTCAGAAAATTTTCCACCGGCATGGAGTTTGGTGAGAATCACCTCAACACCGGAGACCCCCTCCTCCGGATGGATATCAACCGGCATGCCGCGCCCGTCATCACGCACCTGCAGAGAGCCGTCCTTGAACAGGATCACGTCGATATTCTTAGAAAAACCGGCGATCGCCTCATCGACACTGTTATCCACCACCTCCTGGGCGAGGTGATTCGGCCGCGTCGTATCGGTATACATGCCGGGGCGCTTACGCACCGGATCCAGGCCGCTGAGCACCTCAATGGCGGATGCATCATAGTTACTCATCCCAGGGCTGCTCATTCAGAATTACTCATCATAATCAAGTATCTGCGAATAGGGACTGTGGAGCTGGTAGTTGCCGCCAAGGGAAGCCCTGATCCCGTCCAGAGTACGCGGCACCCCGGTGCTGCAGAGATAATTTTTGGCCAGTTCGCGATGATAATCCCTGCTCCCCTCAGGCCGAATGGATTTCCAGCGGGAGTTTTTCAGAGACGTTATCTGCATGCTGTTTCGCGGACTGGCATAGGCATAGCTGCGATATTCACCTGTCGAGCAACGCAACCCTTCATAATTGAGGCTGCCTATACGCTTACCGCTCTTGATCGCAATCCAGTAGCGCACCACGCGATCCTTTTTATTCACCTGGATCGAATTTTGATCCAGATAGAGCGATGCATCAATAGGCCCATGATCTATGGTCAGCTTTTTCAGCGCCTGCAGCGAAACTGCCGGGATGGCGCCCTTCTGCTCCTTCCAGGGAGCCACAAGAGAGTCATCAAAATCGAATCGGTCGCGATCATTCTCTCCCCGAAGACGGTCATAAGGATCGGTCACATCATCAGCATAGAGAGGTGATATGAGCATACCGGACAGTAAAATCAGAAACAGTCGCATCATCTTTTTTTTCCAGATTCATGTAACATTACAACAATAACTTTGTAGCATAACAGACATCAAACAAGAGAGTCTTATCCGGTGACAAAGAAAAAAACCGACAAAACAAAATCTGGCGGCATCCCCTTTGAAGAGGCGCTTGCCGAACTGGAGCAGCTGGTAGAAGAGATGGAAAGAGGCGACCTCTCCCTGGAGGAATCCCTCAAATCCTTTGAGCGCGGCATCGCATTGACGCGCCACTGCCAGGAGTCATTGCAGGCTGCGGAGCAAAAAGTCACCATGCTAAGCACCCCGACTGCAGATGCTGAAACGGAGCCTTTCGAGCAGTGATCAAAAACAGCAGTTATCTGAATACCAGCCAGAGCCGCATTGAGGTTGCTCTGCGACAGCACCTGCCGTCGCTGCAGCGCTTGCCGGCTGAACTGCATGAGGCAATGCACTACTCCGTGATGACGCCGGGGAAACGCATCCGCCCACTGCTTGTTTATGCTGCCGGCTACGTATTCGGCGCCACAGCCGACATTCTGGATAAACCTGCCTGCGCCGTCGAATTTATTCATGTCTTCTCGCTCATTCATGATGATCTGCCGACAATGGATGATGACGATCTGCGTCGAGGACAGCCGACATGCCACGTCAAATTTGGTGAAGCAATCGCGATACTCGCTGGAGATGCGCTGCAGTCCCTTGCATTTGAGGTGCTATGTAACAGCGATATCAATGAAAGCATGCGTCTGAAAGTGATAGCAACGTTGGCCGGCGCATCCGGATCACACGGCATGGCAGGGGGGCAAGTGATGGACCTGACGGCCACCGGCAACGGCCTGACTCTGGCAGAGCTGGAAAATCTTCATATCCACAAAACCGGGGCGCTAATTCGCTCCAGTGTTCTGATGGGAGCAATGGCGGCATCAGCAGAGACGCAGCAGTTGCAGCAACTTGATCACTACGGCAAGTGCATCGGCCTGGCATTCCAGATCGTTGACGACATTCTCGACATTACCGGCGACACCGAAAGTCTCGGCAAAACAGGGGGGAAAGATGCTGCACAGCAAAAAACCACCTACGCTTCGCTGCTGGGACTCTCGCAGGCGAGGGAAAGAGCCGCTCAACTCTATGATGATGCCATAGCATCTCTGGACTCACTCGACGAACGTGCCGATCCTCTGCGTGAGCTTGCGCAATTGATCATCCACCGCTCCTATTAAGTGAAGGCGTTATCCAAAACTCCGGTCTACCCATCGTTTTTCACCACGGATCTTTTGAAAAATGACCGCTGAAGATATCACATGACAGGCTGTGTGTGTTTTCAGGACTGACATCTGCCGCTATTCGCTGTAGAATTGTCCGTCCTGTGGGACAAACCCAGCAGCATGATAAATCGAGAAACGCAAGTGGCAGACCAAATCGCAGACGTTCAGGGCAGTGCCGACACCAGGCGAATTGCCATCAACAAAGTGGGTATCAAGGATATCCGTCATCCAGTACGCGTGCGGGATCGAAGCGAAGGCGAGCAGCATACGATTGCTACTTTCAATA
>JAUXDV010000191.1 GCA_030620735.1 Gammaproteobacteria bacterium | reverse complement strand
CGGGGAAAGAGATAGGCGACCGACATGGGAATGGCAACCACCAGAAAGATTTTCGGCAAAAAGGTTATCCAGTAGACACCGCCGCCAAGAAACAGCGTGGTGAAAATCACCCCTGCCGTATAGAGCTGAAAACACTGCATCACAAACAGCCCGCCCATGAACTTGCCGCTCATCTCGACCATCGGCCCTGTAGCAATCTCAGACGGCGCCACATAGATTTCGTATGGATGCTTGCCCATGGTCGCAGGCAGTATCAGCAGTGCGGTCAATGCAAGCAGCGGCATCTGTACGATCCCCCAGCTGGAGACACTCTGTTGCTGTTGGATGGCAACCATCTCGGCCAGGTTGGTGGTTCCATAAACATAGGATGCGCCGAAGATCACCAGGATAAAGGGGACATCGTAGGCCAGCATGGCTGTCAGGGCGCGGGAGATGCCAATCGATCCATTGGGATTGGCGCATTGCCCTACACCGAGAGCCAACCCCAGCGAGGGGATCATCAACATATAGGCAAGAGTCACCGCCCCGCCCTTGTCAGTCAGTCCGTCCAGACCGGGAACCGGCAGCAGGGTCATGGCGGCAATAAAACCGCCGACAGCCATGATGATGCCTATCTCATGCATCAGGCCGTGGGAGATCTGCGTATCCTTGCTATAGAGCTTGATAATATCGTAAATCGGCTGCAGTACCGGCGGACCGATACGCCGCTGTATACGTGCGCCAATCCTGCGCATCATCAACACCATCGCCAGGCCGATGACAAAGGCCAACAGCGGCATCAGCAGAAGTTCAACAAGCAGTTCTAAAAAATGCATCAGATAATCACCCAGGAGAGCGCGAAAACCACTGCCGCCAGCAGCAGATAGGATGGATGTGCATTGCGATAGAGCCCCTGCATCGCCGTCGAGAGGGTATCCACGGCTGAAATGACACCACGTTCAAGCCACTCGAAACTATTGCGGTACCAGGGGCCGATCAGATGCATCAGCCCGGGATAGAAGTTGTCGCTGTAGTGATAGCGGGTTTCAGCAGTGAGGAAATGCCCGCCCGCGTAGTTATCCAGCTGATGCACGCGCTTGCTGCGTCCACCGAGAAAAAACACCAGCGTGCCGAAACCAAACCCGACCAGCAGCACGGAGACGATCCAGATCATGTCAAGACCGCCTTTCATGGATACACCACCGAGATGATGCGCCAGAACCGGGAGGTTGATACTCGCCTGCACGGCGCTGGTCCAGTCAAGCACCAGGCCGGGGAAATAACCGGTCACAAAAACCACGGAAGCAAGCAGCATCATTGGAATCACCATGCTCAACGGCGCTTCGCGCACAGTGGCGTGTTCGACGCGCAGCTGTCCGAGGAAGATGTTGTGGATCAACTTGTAGACACTGAGGATGGTGCCGAGCGTGCCGATCACTGCACCGATAAACAACAACGGACTGCCGTCAATGATCAGGGAACGATAGATCAGCCACTTGGAGACGAAGCCATTCATCGGCGGCAGGCCGGCAAGGCCGATAATACCAATCAGCATGGCCAGATAAGAGAGCGGCATGCGCGTAAACAGACCGCCCAGTTTGTTCAGATCCGATGTGCCGGTGCGATGAATCACCGCAACCACCACCATGAACAGCATCGCCTGGTAGGTTGCATAGTTGAAGACATGCATGAGGCCGCCGGCGGAGCCAAGGTCATTGGCGATGACGATGCCCAGCAGCATGTAGCCGGTCTGGCCAACGCCATGCCACGCCAGCAGGCGGCGCGCATCATGCTGGCGCAGGGCGATATAGGTCGGGATGATGATCGTGAAGACGGCAATCCAGGCCAGCAGGTCCTGCGCATCGAGGAAGGTAAAGGGTATCTCCATCTCCACCAGGCGGCTGATTCCGATCAGCTTAACAATCACCACGATAAAGGCGAACAGTCCCATACGCGAGGAGATTGCGCCGAGGAAAGCAGCGCCAGGCCCCGGTGTCTCTGCATAGGCTTTCGCCTGCCACAGATGAAACGGCAGGATTGCCATCTTGACGCCGAAGCCGGCTGTAAACAGCACCACCAGCAGCCACAATGTGGAGCTCTGCATCTGTGGCGCAGCCTCCTTGAGTGCCTGAAAGTCGAAGCTGCCGACCTCTGCATAGATCAACAGCAGCCCGCCCAGCACTGCCATGGCGCCGGCAAAGGCGTAACTGATATAACGCATGGCGTAGCCGAACGCCTTGCCGCCAGCCAAAGCCATGATCAGAAAACTTGCCCAGCTGACCAGCTCCCAGCCGATAAACAGCGTCAGCAGATCGCCGCTTGCCAGCAGCACCAGCATCGTGAATACGTTCAGCGCCAGCGCCCCATGGAAGAGGCGCAGGTTACCGCCGTTTTCGCGGTATCTCTCACCCCACTCACCGGATGCGAACCAGCTGCTGAAGAAACCCGCACCGATGGTAATCAAGGCAAAAAACCATGACAGCGCATCAAAACGCCACAGCAGCTGCTCACTCAGGACGACAATGCTAAAGGAGGATTGGACGACGTCCAGGGTCGAGTAACCCAGCCCGGACATCATCAGTAATGCGGCGCCCTGCAGCGCATACATGATAGTGACGAGCCAGCCGCCGACTCTGCTGTTGCCCGCCAGCAGTGCGATGACAACAGTGATTGCTGACAGCAGCAGCAGATTATCCAGTGCGGTCATTGCACGCTCCCTGATTGCAGTGACTGCGGCGCCACGGTATGAATGTATGTCGAGACGTCGGTCGCCTGCGCCGCAATGCTATCGAGCCGGTCGGCAAGCGGAACCAGCATGAAGACGGATGCAACCAGCCCCGCCCCAAGGAACACCGCCGTGGCGAGATCTGCAGTTGCATGCGCTTTGTGAGGCGTTGCAGCCGTTTGTTTGTCATAGAGTTTCATGACGACGCGAAACAGATAATTGGCTTCCAGTGACGCTGCAGCAAGAATCACAAATGCGGCGAAATAGTAGAGCGGCTGGTCCAGCGCCAACATCGGCATGATCACCAGCAGTTTGGCCCAGAATCCAGGCAACGGCGGCACTCCGATCAGGGAGAGTGAGAGCAGCACAAACAGCGCAGCAGCAACTGGAGATGTTTTTGCTGCGCCGGCGAGTCCCTTGATCGAGCCGCCCCAGCGTTCAGCCAGCAGGAACATCGCCGGCTTCAAGAAGAGATGGTGCACCATGACTGCCAGGGCCGCGAAAACACCGGCGTTGCCGGGTATCGAGAGGGCGATGAACATCACACCGAGCTGGCCAATCGAAGAGAAGGCCAGCATGCGGTTGAGATCACGTGCACGCCAGGCTGCCAGTTCACCGCTGACAACACCGAGGATGCCAAGCACCAGCAGCACGGTCAATGCCTCGGGTTGATGGAAAACCAGGATCAGCAGACGCATGATGATCAGCAGCGCCAGCTTGGAGACGACACCTGCAAGCAGGGCGGATACCCTGCTGGATGCCGTTGCATAGACTTCCGGCACCCACATATTGACAGGGAAGAGCTCTGCCTTGACGCCAAATCCAACCAGCATCAACACAAAGGCGGCGAAACCCTGCAGATTATTGAGCTTTTCAGGCGCCAACTGCGCAAGCTGCGCCAGGTTCAGCGTCCCTGTTGCCTGGTAGACCAGCGCAATACCGGCAAGCGCAAGCGCGGCGCCGAAACCACTGATCACAAGATAACGCAACGTCGATGCAAAACTGCCCGATGTTCCCCTGCTGGCAATGAGCCCGTATGAGACCACTGTCATCAATTCATAGAAGACATAGATATTGAACAAGTCGCCGGAGAGCGCCAGGCCGGAGCCTGTGCCTGCGAGCAGCAGCGCCAGGGATGAGCTGCGCAGTTGATTCTCCGTGCTGCGTGGCCACAGCAGCAGCGTACCGATGGTCATCGCAAGGGCAAACAGCAGCCCGAATTGATCAGCGTAGAGCGTAATGCCCAATGGCGCCTGGAATCCGCCCCACTGTACCGCCAGCGGCGCATCACCCAACTGAGGCCATACCGAGAGACCAATCGCTGCAGTCGCCAACAGCACCAGAGGCCCCATCACGCGCGCCGCGAATGTCGAGAGGCGATCGATGCTCGAGAGTAAAAAAGCCGTCAGCAATGGCAGCACGATCATTAATACCAATAGACTCATGAGCCACTCTCCTGCTGAACGACGCTATTGAGAGGAACTTTTGTAATATCATCAGGCTTTTCGCTGCTCGACGGCATATCGATGCCTGCTTCGTCAGAAATCTCCTGCTCCAGCT
>JAUXDV010000187.1 GCA_030620735.1 Gammaproteobacteria bacterium | reverse complement strand
CGCACTATAAGCAACCATGCGCCTGTTGTCAATTATCGATTCTTTTCTATCCGGGAATTATGCATGATTATGCAGATCAATAGTATTTTCCCGGCGATTCTCCTGCTGTTCCTTAGCATCATCACTGCGTACCGATTCCAGTTCAAAGAGGTATTCATTACTGATGTTGCCGGTCACATATTCCCCATTAAAGACAGAGGTGTCAAAACATGAGACAGCGCTGCATCCCTCCTTTTTTACTGCGTTGATCAAATCTTCCAGGTCCTGGTAGATGAGGCGGTCAGCGCCGATATAATCTGCAACCTCATCGTTAGTGCGGCCGTACGCCACCAGTTCACTGGCGGCAGGCATATCAATTCCGTAGACATTTGGAAAACGCACCGGCGGGGCAGCGGAGGCAAAATAGACTTTTTTCGCCCCCATATCGCGCGCCATCTGCACGATCTGCCTGGAAGTTGTGCCGCGCACAATGGAGTCATCCACCAGCAATACATTCTTGTTTTTAAACTCGAGATCGATTGCATTGAGTTTTTGACGAACCGATTTTTTACGCGCCTGCTGACCGGGCATGATGAAAGTGCGGCCGATGTAGCGATTTTTGATGAAGCCTTCAGTGTAACGGCGCTTTAGTTTGGCGGAGAGCGAGAGTGCGGCCGTGCGGCTTGTATCCGGGATCGGAATCACCACATCGATATCGTGATCCGGCCATTCACGCATTATTTTGGAGGCCAGTTTTTCCCCCATACGTTGCCGCGCCTTGTGTACAAAAATATTGTCGATGATTGAGTCAGGACGCGCAAAGTAGACATATTCAAATATACAGGGTGTATGCACTGCGCCCTCGGCGCATTGGCTGGAATAGAACTTGCCATCTTTGGTGACTACAATCGCCTCACCAGGTTCAATATCCCGGATGCGTTTAAAACCCTGTGTATCCAGTGCGACACTCTCCGAGGCAATCATATATTCACTTCCGGATTCTGTTTCACGTTTGCCGAAACAGATCGGACGAATGCCATACGGATCACGAAAGCCGACGATGCAATAGCCTGGAATCATGGCCACTGCAGAGTATGCGCCGCTGCATCGCTGATGCACGCTGGTAACAGCTTTAAAGATATCATCAGCATCGATTCGATGTTTACCCTGCTCCTGTAATTCGTGCGCAAAGATATTGAGCAGTATTTCCGAATCGGAATTTGTATTGATATGGCGTAGGTCCGAGGTAAACAGCTCCTTTTTCAACACCTTTGCATTGGTCAGATTACCGTTGTGCGCCAGGGTAATGCCGTATGGAGAGTTGACATAAAATGGCTGCGCCTCGGCAGATGATGAACAACCGGCTGTAGGATAGCGCACGTGCGCAATTCCCATATTGCCGCGTAAATCAAGCATCTGTTGTTTTTGGAATACATCACGGGCCAGGCCATTTCCCTTGCGCAGGTTCAGATGATTACCTTCGCAAGTGACGATACCTGCAGCATCCTGTCCCCGGTGCTGCAGCACCAGCAAGGCATCGTAGAGTTCCTGGTTAACCGGGTGATGAGACACGATGCCTGCAATACCGCACATGATTCAGGTTCCTGCCGGTTCAGCCTGTGGGGAGCCCTGGGGGGTAACCGGCGCCGGTTTTGGAAGCGGCGGAGCAGTGGTTGGAGCAGACTCTGTTGGAGGCACCTTTTCAAGCGGAATGACTATTTCATTCTCTGTTGCAGCAGGCGCTTTTTCATTCGCGGGTTTGGCTGCTTTATCCTTCTCAATGTATTGCTCAAAATAAGCCGGAACCTCGTCTGGCAGGCGCACCTTGACCCATTCCGCCATCTCGGTGAAATGCGGGACAATCTTTGATTGCGTCCACCAGGACTCGTTTTTAAATGGCAGGAAGCTGATGATCAATACGATAATAACCACCAGAATGACTCCGCGAAGACCGCCGAAGAGGATGCCAACCACCCTGTCTGTTCCGCTCATACCGGTCTTGTCGAATAGCGTCCCGATAATCCAGGTAAAAATACCGCCGACGATCAGTACACCAAGCAATATAGCAACACCTGAGAGCACCAGGCGCACTGTCGATGGCAGTCCATATCCACTCGGCAGCAGGGGTTCAAGAGCGCTGTAGTAGACCAGGGAGAAATAGATGGCAAGTCCCCAGACTAACAGAGAGAGTGCTTCACGCAGGAAGCCACGAAAGAAACTGACAATCACCGATATTGCGATGATGCCTATGATAACAAAGTCTACCCAGTTCACAGTTGGCCTTGGTAAGTCGAATGAAAGTGACGTTATTTTATCAGATTAGCTGGTTAGTGCTAGGGATTACTCTACTTCAGGTTCAACACCTTGACGTTGAGACCGCTTACTTTCCCAGCCTTGACGCGATCCTGCTGCGCCTTGCTCTTGCTTGAATATGGTCCAACCCGAACATGATAAAGCTTTTTATTTTGCTTACTGCTCTCTTCAATATAAGCTTTCATGCCGCCATTAGTGAGCTTCTTATGGAGATTATCCGCATTACTTTTTTGTCCGAAAGCACCCACCTGAATAACCCAACCAGATTTAGGAGCAGCCTGCTTTTTTGCAGTGGCTGCAACAACTCTCTCTTTCTCCGGCTTTGACGCAGCCGTCTGCCTGGAAATTTTTTCAGGCTTCTCATCCGCTTCGCGCTGCCCTTCATCTGCTTTTCCGGCAGACCCGGAGTTATTCCCGGTCACTGCGGGTGGCTTGTATTCACTCAAATCGAGTCCTTCAGAGATATTGATTTCCTCCTCCCGTGATGCTGCCCTGATTGCATCCTGTGTTGCAGTTTTTTCATCAGGAACCAGTCCGCTGCGAAACTTCTGTGTTGGCTGCACAGGAATAGCCTGCTCCAGTTCAACAGCATTCTGCGGAGGACTCTCTTTCTCTTCGAGAAGAAAAGGAACAAAAATGACTGCCAGCGCCACCAGGACAATGGCGCCAACCAGACGCTTTTTTATCGTTTCATCCACAGTTCCACTCCAATTGTATTGGTAGAAAAATAGTTGCTTTTTGTTCGCATTATAGCGATTTGCTTTAAATTCTGAAAAAAGCCCGTGATATTGTTTCAGTTAGTACAGGGCATTAGTACAGGGCTGAACAACTTCGAGGCCGAAAGTCATCTTACAACATCATCATCTTCAATGCCTCACCAACAACCCGAAATGAGCCAAAAATCAGGATCACATCCCCTGCAGCACTGGCTTTTTTTGCATCCTGGAACGCATCCCGCAGGGAATCGCTGCTGTTCACCCCGGCATGTCCGGCTGCCTGTAGCACTGCTGCATGCAACTCTTCAGCACTGGAACCACGCTCATCATCGAGTGGATAGACGTACCACTCGTCCACCGCATTTTCCAGGGTGGCAACAACAGCCTGCAGCGGTTTATCAGCATACATCGAAAACACAGCACGCAGCTTTCCGTGGAACTGCATCGAACCAAGATTGGCTGCAAGCGCCGCTGCCGCCTCCTGATTATGCGCGACATCGAGAATAATGAGCGGTTCACCGGCAATGATGTGGAAGCGGCCGGACAATTTTGCCTGCATAATGCCCTGACGTATCGCCTTCTGGCTAACCGGCAGTTGCTGCCGCAGCAGGTGCAGAACCATCAATACACCCGCAGCATTCTGTATCTGACAGAGACCGCTCATTGACGGAATTGGCAGGGCATGAAGAAACCTCCCGCCGCTCTGCCAACTCCACTCATCCTGCCCCGTCATATAGCGATAATCATCGCCGACGTGATAGAGCTTTGCGCCAATAGCCGTTGCAGCCCGCAAAAAACCCGCAGGCATATCCGTTTCCGCATAGACCGCCGGCCGGCCGGCGCGCAGAATACCCGCTTTTTCAGCTCCAATATCATCCCTGTTATCACCAAGCCATTCCTGATGATCAATGCCGATGGAGGTCACCAGAGTTGCATCGGCATCCAGCAGATTCACAGCGTCGAGTCTGCCGCCGAGTCCAACCTCAAGAATAACCACATCCAGTTGATGGTGAGAAAAGAGATCGAGCGCCGCCAGTGTGCCAAATTCGAAATAGGTGAGTGTTATCTCTCCACGACACGATTCGATACGCTCAAATGCCGCGCACAGGTCATCATCACTGACCTCCTCATCATTGATATGAATGCGTTCGTTATAACGAATCAGATGGGGGGATGTGTAGCTGCCGGTACGCCATGAGGCGGCACGTAAAATCGCATCAATATATGCCACGCAGGAACCTTTGCCATTAGTTCCCGCGACACTGATGATCAGTGGTTGAAATTGTCCGGGATGGAGCCGAAGCCACACCTCGCGCAGACGCCCGAGACCCAGCTCGATCTCGGCAGGATGAATCTGCTGCTGGTAGTC
>JAUXDV010000067.1 GCA_030620735.1 Gammaproteobacteria bacterium | reverse complement strand
TCGGCAGTCGGCAGTCGGCAGTCGGCAGTCGGCAGTCGGCAGTCGGCAGTCGGCAGTCGGCAGTCGGCAGTCGGCAGTCGGCAAAACTCTAATCGACTCATTGCCCGTTGCAAGCCTTTATTGTTGGAATCTGTAACTATTTTATTGTTTTTACTGCAAACTGCGTACTGATGACTGCAAACTTTGTTTTCCTGAAGACTGCAAACTTTGTTTTCCTGCAAACTTTTTGGTTAGCCAGTGTCTTAGAATCAACCCGAGTCTGCTGCTGTAGCCCATCTCGACAAAGCGGATCTCTCCTGCTGCATCAATAACAAAAGTTGCAGGGACTGCGTGGACGCCCCACTCCTGTGCAATTTGACCACTCTCGTCATTGATCACCTTGAAGCTCAGGCCGCGCTGCTTCATATGTGCCCGCACTGCCTCATCATCACCGGATGACATTGCCACGGTGATCATTTTGTAATCCTTCGAGAGAGACTGAATATTATCCTCCTCAAGGGAGCAAATCGGGCACCACTCAGCCCAAAAATGCACAAACAGAGGCTTGCCAAGATGCGCATTACTATCAAAGTGCGCGCCACCCAGCGTTGTTGCAGCGAGTGCCGGCGCCGGACCCGAAGACGCATCACGCGTGCGCCACAGATTGACACCGACAATAATGGCTAATATCAACAGTCCCTGAAGGGCAATTCGCCACAAACGAGACAATTTATAATTTTGTTTATTATTCATATTCATAATGTTATGAAATATTTATCAACTCGTTTCTATATTCTGGAAACAGTAGATCAGCTCTCTCTCCATTCACCGCAATTTCAACCAGGCCGCATGAATTGACATACCAAAAGGGGCATCCCCTCTTGACGGCATCAAACCTTGGGGCCCAGGATAGCAGGCTGTCAGCAATACGAATCTTTGCTGAGCGTTCAATCCGCCGGCCACGCAAACCGGTGAACAGATTTCCAAAATGATCAGCATAAATAATTTTATGCAGATCTTCACTCCATGCCATCCCAACATCTAATTTACTTATCTTTTCCATCGCAATATATTGTTTTTCAATCACTTTTGCAGACACATCGGCAAACAAGTCGCGTCCATGAAATGTTTGCGACTCGCCCCGGGGTTGCTGCAGTATCTGGTAGATGCTCATCTTGCTGCGTTGATGCAAGAGTGGCGCAAAAAGGCCGTTATCCGGCCCGACAAACCACTGCCCCTGTGATTCAACAACAAGCGGCCTGCGCTCGCCACCCACTCCGGGATCCACGACGCACAGGAACACTGCCGCATCAAACTGATTTGCCAGTGCAGCAAGAAGATAACCGGCTGACTTCGGGTCGCAAGCAGGAGCATCCGATTGCAGATGTATCACAGTGGCGGCGGCAGACCCCCGTTTGATCGCCGCCTCCATCTGCCCCAGATAGGGGCCAGCAGTACCAAAGTCGGTAAATGTCAGTATGGTGTTTATCTGGTTTTTCATACTTCTTTCATGGAATCGATTGCAATGCAGTAGTGCGGATGATCTACATTACTTGACTGATTACGCCCATAACCTACAATAGTCATATTGTAATCCTGAATTATATTAGCACCTAACCTGAGTCACCCAGCACGATGTCACTCACCTACTCCGCCCCTGCTGTCGCCTTAACCTTGAAAATCATCGAATCCAGTGGTGTTAACCCGGATCCGCTGATGCGCAAACTCTGCATCGATCCGCAAAAGATTGACGACCCCAACGCCCGCTTCCCCTACAAGCGTATCGATACATTATGGGCTGAAGCTGCAGCGCTCATTGATGACCCCTGCTTCGGCCTCAAGGCAGCCATCTACTGGCACCCCTCCAACTTGAGCGCATTGGGTTACGCCTGGTTGAGTAGTTCCAGTCTGCGTACTGCGTTGCAACGATTATCCAAGTATATGCGCATGCTGACAGAGGGAGCGATTATCGAGCTTGAGGAAGCAAGTGACGGGCTATCCGTTGTGTTGCGCTACAAATCCATATCCCGGCAACAGCCAACGCGAACCGATTCAGCCATGGCCATGCTGGTTACCATGTGCAGAGCTAACTATGGCGCTGACTTCAGCCCCGCATCTCTCTCCCTGACCCATCCATCCCCTGATTGCTCAGACAAGTTTTACGAACTCTTCCACTGTCCGGTCAACTTTGGCGCACCCGACAACAGATTTACGCTGACGCCGGAGTCAGCAGCCAAACATCTGCCGGGCTCTAATCCATTGCTGTCGACGCTGCACGACCAGTATATGATTAACTATCTTGCTCAACTGGACCACACCAATATTCAGGAGAGAGTCAAGTCCGCAATTATCCAGCACCTTCCTGATGGCAACATCAGTGACAGCATCGTGGCGGAAGCTCTCTACATGAATCCAAGAACCCTGCAGAGACGCCTTCAGAAAGAGAATACGACCTTCAAAACCCTGGTAAACAGCGTACGCCAGGAGTTGGCGGATCGCTATATTCTCGACAGCAGCAAGGGTCTCGCAGAGATTTCCTATCTGCTTGGCTTCTCCGAGATGAGTTCCTTCTCCAGAGCGTTTAAACGCTGGACCGGAGAGACGCCATCCCGCTACAGAGAGAGATAGCGCGGTCGTCAATGGCTGCTGAATCCATCACCCGCCTCCCTGACCTGACGCCCCCGCAAAAACCCGGTGAAAAACTGGCGCTGGGAGCTGTGCGTGGCTGCGCCTCGTCGCTGCTGCTTGCACAAGTGCGCAGAAAACACCGTGGAGTAATCGTTGCCATCACCGACGATGTGCAGCAGGCGCTGCGTCTGCAACAGGAGATGCGCTTTTTCGCAGCAGGGGAGCACGACCACATCCTCACCCTGCCCGACTGGGAAACCCTGCCCTACGATATCTTCTCACCGCTGCCGGAGCTGGTGTCACAACGCCTGAGTGTGCTGCACCAGCTGCAGCACATGAAAGACGGTATGCTCATCGTTCCCGTCACCACCCTGATGCAGCGCGTGGCGCCGCCGGGCTATGTTCAGCAGCAGTCGCTGATGCTTGAAAAAGGCCAACTGCTCGATCTTGAAGAGATGCGTCAACAGTTGGAGCAGAGCGGTTATCGTTGTGTTTCGCAAGTGTTTGAACACGGTGAATTTGCAGTGCGCGGCTCGCTGCTCGATCTGTTTCCAATGGGAAGCCGGCATCCCTATCGCATCGATCTGTTTGATGACGAAATCGACTCGATCCGCACCTTCGATAGTGAAACCCAGCGAACCCTGGAGAAGATCGATGCCATTCACATGCTGCCGGGGCGAGAATTCCCTACCGATGAGACAGCCATCAGCCGCTTTCGTCAGCGTTATCGCCAGACCTTTGACCAGAATCCGAACAGCAGCCTGATCTATACCGAGGTCAGCAATGGCAACATGCCCGGCGGCATCGAGTATTACCTGCCGCTCTTTTTTGACGCCACCGCAACTCTTTTTGATTACCTGCCAAAGCAGACGCTTGCCATCTACCAGGCGGATCTTGCTGACAAGGCGGAGCAGTTTTCCGATACCGTTGCGCAGCGATTTGAACAGCGCAGACACGATGCAGAACGTCCGCTGCTGCCGCCTGCGAGTCTCTATCTCGATGCTGACGCGCTACGGACCGCGCTGAAGCCCCTGCCGGGAATCATGTGGCAGGCGACACAACTGCACGAGCGGCGTAAAGGCTTTGCAGCCTTTGACAATCTCGACTGCAAAGCGCTGCCGCCACTGGGATTCAATGCCCGTGCAGAGCATCCTGCCGGGTTGCTGGAAAACTTTTTGTCGGATTTTCCCGGACGTGTGCTGTTCACCGCTGAGAGCGCCGGCCGGCGTGAACACCTGCTGGAGAGTCTCGCCGGCTTCCGCCTGCGCCCGAAGATCGCAGAAAGCTGGCGGGCATTCACACATGGCAGTGAAACTCCCTGCCTCAGCGTGGCGCCTGTGGACAACGGTGTTGTTATCGATGACATCGCCATCATCCCTGAGACTGCGCTGCTTGGTGAGCGGGTTCGGCAGCCTCGTCATCGCAAACGTAAAACAGACGCCGAGCAGATCATTCGCAACCTCACCGAGCTGCACGAAGGCGCTCCGGTGGTGCATGAAGAGCACGGTGTGGGGCGATTTATCGGCCTGCAGAGCATCGATGTCGGCGATGAAAGCCAGGAGTTCCTGGCGCTCGAATATGCAGGGCATGACAAGCTCTATGTGCCAGTCTCTTCGCTGCAGTTGATCAGCCGCTACTCGGGCGCATCACCGGAGCATGCGCCGCTGCACAAACTGGGAAGCGGGCAGTGGGAGAAAGCCAGGAGCAAGGCGGCAAAACGCGCCTTTGACGTTGCCGCCGAGTTGCTGGAGATCTACGCGCGGCGCGAAGCGGCGCAGGGTTTTGCCTTTCCGCCTGCCGGAGACGACTACAACACCTTCGCCGATGCCTTTGAGTTCGAGGAGACAGATGACCAGGCGAATGCCATCGACGCCGTTCTGGCGGATATGCAGTCGCCCCGCCCCATGGATCGCGTCGTCTGCGGCGATGTCGGATTCGGCAAGACAGAGGTAGCCATGCGCGCCACCTTTCAGTCTGTCATCCAGGGCAAACAGGCTGCCATCCTGGTTCCCACGACGCTGCTGGCGCAGCAGCACTTCACCAATTTTGAAGACCGCTTTGCCGACTGGCCTGTGAAGGTCGCCACCCTCTCCCGCTTTCAAACCGCCAAAGAGCAGAGGGAGACTCTCAAGGGGATCGCGGATGGCAGCGTCGATCTCATCATCGGCACCCATGCGCTGCTGAGACCATCGATCAAATTCAAAAATCTGGGACTGGTTATCATCGATGAAGAGCATCGCTTCGGGGTGCGTCATAAAGAGCGCCTCAAATCCCTGCGCTCCGAAGTCGACATGCTGACGCTGACCGCCACTCCGATTCCCCGCACCCTCAATATGGCGATGTCCGGCCTGCGCGACCTCTCCATCATCGCGACGCCCCCCGCTGCCCGCCACCCCATCAAGACCTTTATCAGCCAGTGGAGCGACTCGACCATTCAGGAGGCGATCACGCGTGAAACCAGCCGCGGTGGTCAGGTCTATCTGCTGCACAACGAAGTCAGCACCATCGACAACATGGCTGAACGCATTCACAAACTGCTGCCGGATCATCGCATCGAAATTGCCCACGGGCAGATGCGCGAACGCGACCTGGAACGGGTCATGCGCGACTTCTACCACCAGCGTTTCCAGGTGCTGGTATGCACCACCATCATCGAATCCGGCATCGACGTCCCCACCGCCAACACCATTATCATCAACCGCGCGGATAAACTGGGACTGGCGCAGCTGCATCAACTGCGCGGCCGCGTTGGACGCTCCCATCACCGCGCCTACGCCTACCTCATCACGCCTCCGCCGAAAGCGATGACGGCAGATGCGCGCAAGCGCCTCGAAGCGATCGAAGGACTCGAGGATCTTGGCGCCGGCTTTACTCTCGCCACCCATGATCTTGAGATTCGCGGCGCAGGGGAACTGCTCGGTGATGAACAGAGCGGCCAGATCAACGAAGTGGGCTACGCACTCTATAGTGATTTGCTGGAACGCGCCGTCAGGGCAATCAGGAACGGTGAGCAGCCGCGCCTCGACCGCCCGCTGGCGCATGGCGCCGAGGTTGATCTCGGCATTCCCGCACTGATCCCCTCCGACTATCTGCCCGACGTGCATACCAGGCTGGTGCTCTACAAACGCATCGCAGGCGCCGATGACAACGCGTCACTGCGGGAGCTGCAAGTCGAGATGATCGACCGCTTTGGCCTGCTTCCCGATGCGTTGAAAAACCTGTTTGCCACCACCCGCATCAAGCTGCGCATCCAGCAGATGGGCATCATGAAACTGGATGCCGGTCATGCCAGCGGGTTTCTGCAATTCAGTGACAAACCGGAAATCGACTTCGCCACCATCATCAAGCTGATCCAGACCCGCCCCGATGAATACCGCCTCGACGGACAGGAGAAGCTGCGTTTCTACGGTGACTTCGAAGAGCCTGGAACACGCATCGCCAAGGTGGAGAGCGTGCTGGCAAAGATTGCAGGGAAGTGAAGGGGGTTTTTAACCACGAAAGTCACGAAAAGCACGAAAATAAACAGCATGGATGTTCAGCTGAGGTTAAACAGAACCGTAGGGCGTCAATAAGCTTGCGCATTGCGCCGCATGTAAGCCCCTATTCTGCCACTCCGAAAATGGTGGTAAAAAAGCGGAAGGTAAAAGTCCTGTCCAGTTCCGGCAAGTACATCTCCGAGATGCTGCCGTCCAGATAGAGCGGGTTGTCGCAATCGAGCTTGTCGCGAAACAACGCCGCAAAGGTATAAAAATTGACCGGCGTATTGGAGATCGCGAATACCACGCCTCCTTTGGAGTCGATGCCAACACCATTCCTGATATTGTAGCTGTCGGACTCCTTGAAAAAGCGCGGATGCATCTTTCCATCCAGCAGCAGCGCCGGACCCGACTGCACTGCGTCGTGCATTTTTTCAACGCTCACAGAGAGCTTGCTGGCATCCTCGATATGGGCGCCACTGCTGTCCATGTAGAACACCGCATTGGGCTTCATCGAGAAGTTGCCGCTGCCCTGCCCCATATTCATAGACCCAAGCTTTTCACCCTGCTCGACATAGAGTCCCAGCGGTGTATATTCCTTGGAGTAGATGCCGCCATTTGTTGCAAACAACAGCTTTTTACCCTGCTCCTGCAGTGACAGTTTGAGCCGCCCGATGGTCTTGTATGGCTCACCATTTTCATCCTTCCAGTAGAGGCGCAGCTTCGACACCTCACCGGCATCCAGCCTGTAGACATCGAAAGTGCTGCCTTCGTAGCTGAGTTGCTGCGCGTCGGATGCATGCACAGAAAAAGACGCCACACTGTACAACAACCCACACGCTGCCGTGCATACAGTGAAACGTAGGATGCTGCTGAGCTTGCGATGCGCATCAGTCGCGATCGATGCGCTTCGTCCCTTAGCACATCCTACAACAGCGACAGGCCTTTTCATGAAATTTGCATCCCTACAAATACCAACAAGGTGCAGGGCGCTTGAAATGCGTGTTAACAATTTCATGTGATCAAGATGCACAACAGACACAGGCAGGATCCTTCGGTAACTTCAGGCGGTTAAAAACCCCATTGAGACCATCAAACAGCAGCAGCTGACCAGTCAGCGGAACACCTGCGCCGCTGATCAGTTTCACCGTCTCTAGTGCCTGCAACGTACCGATCACCCCGACAACCGGGGAGAGCACGCCCTCTACGGAGCAGGTTTCAGCAAAACCCTCGTCAGGGAAGAGGCAGCGATAGCAGGGAGAGTCGTATTTACCAGGCTCGATCGTCAGCAACTGCCCCTCGAAGCGAATGGCCGCACCGGACACCAACGGTGTTTTAGTCGCAACACAGGCATCATTCACCGCAAAGCGGGTTTCAAAATTATCGCTGCAGTCGAGCACCACATCGGCAAGTTCGATCTGCTGCGTCAACTCATCATCCGCCAACTGCCAGTCGATCGACGTGACCCGAACGGAGGAGTTGATCTCATTCAGAGTCAGCCGTGCGGAATCCGCCTTGGGCTCGCCAATGGTCGCCTCACGATGGATGATCTGACGCTGCAGATTGGAGAGCTCGACCCGGTCGAAGTCGCTGATCACCAGGTGACCGACACCAGCCGATGCAAGATAGAGCGCCGCCGGCGATCCCAGCCCGCCCATGCCAATAACCAGCACCCGTGCATCACGCAGGCGCTGCTGTCCCTCCAGACCAATCTGCGGAAGTTTTATCTGACGGCTATAGCGCTCGTTAAAATTGTTATCTCTCTCGTTCATGCAAGCAAGGATAACGCAAACAAAAAAAACCGGCCATCAAATGATGGCCGGAAAGGAGTCTGAACAAGCTGCTGAGCAACCATTCAGAAAATTGGCGCCCTCTCCCACCGGGAGATGGCTGAGGTGAGGGATATACGCTTATTTGATTTTGGCCTCAACAGAATCACCACCACCCTTGTTGTCCTTCCAGTTCATCGTGATGGGATCGCCGGATGCGCCGCCCTTGAATTTGAAGCTGACATAGGGGTTCTTGGAGACACCGCCGCTGAGTGATGCCGTCAGACGGGTTTTACCGCCATGTTCACATACCACTTCCGTGATGTAGTGAGGAGGAATCTTTTCACCTGTCTTCTTGTCCTTGCGATTGCCGCTCTCCATCGGATGTTTGATGAGTGCTTTTACTTCGACCGCGTCGTCTTTGATCTTGGCTCTGAGTTTAATCGATGATTTTGCCATTGCGTTTACCTGTGTTATGTATATTGTGAAGGGCATCCAGGCTTGTTAGGGATGCCCCGAATGAATTGACGGGATGGGGGTTTGGGGGAAGGGAAAAGCAAATTCTCGCTAGAACTTACTGATAATTGCCCCTTCCCCCATAGAAAAACTTGCAAGGGAGTTCTGATAGAAGCGCGAAGCTTCCGCTCCATGCTCACGCCCCTCACCTACGTCCATGTAGGCGAAGCGATTCAATCAGAGCTTCCTTAACCGCCGCAACCGCCGATAGTAACCTTGACAGCCTTTTTGGCCATGTAGGTCTTGTCACCCGCCTTGATAACAGCGACGACATCACCGGTTTTTCCCATCTTGATGTTTGTTCTGGCAAAAGTCTCTGCGCCTTCACCGAGGGCAAATGCGGCAACCATTGGAACCGGATTGTTCGGCGCCAGAATCAGGATATCCGTGGCTCCCTCGATG
>JAUXDV010000178.1 GCA_030620735.1 Gammaproteobacteria bacterium | reverse complement strand
TTGTGTGGCCGTTACCTGATCCGAGATCTTTTTCAGTTTCATTCTCTATCCCCTGTTAAGGTTTGGCAGCAAGGAGGTTACTCCGCAGCGCTCTTGTAGTAATCGAGCACGTGCTCTGTCAATTGATATCCCTTGTTTGCCGGCTTCTCATCAGCCGCATCGATATCCGCTGAGACCGCCGTTGTCGGAACAATTGCAGCCAGCGCGACACCTGCTCCTGCTGTTACCGCTCCAGCGATGAATGCCCTGCGACTCTTGAGTGGATCATGCTTTTGATCGTGCTTTTGATCATGCTTCACTAGTCTCTCCTCCCGGAAAATCACCGTCCAAAACGAAGGGGTACGCCACTTCATTCAAACCGGCATATTCAGATAACGCCTATCCAGCGCCGTAAACATGGCCCCGAATCGCCCTACCGCTCTATAAAAAACAGCTGATTTCGCTTCACTCAAATCAGTGAAGAAACGTTCCAACCAACTGCCGATATGTGCTTCAAAAAATGTTTTCTGCGCCGATTCATCGCCACCCTCACCGATCAGCATGACCATCACCTCGCACAGGGCGGCCACGTGATCCTCCGGCTCGGTGAAATTGCCAACACGTTCAAAACCAAGCAGCGCCAGATCATCCCGCAATCGACTCAATGGTTTCTCCATGAGGAAACCGGTGAGATACCAGGAGCCGTAGGGCACCAGTTCGCCACGACCCAGCCCGATGAACAGATCATGAAACTCATCGTCCAGCTGCTGAACATTGCTACTCGAAGCTGCAAGCCCCAGCATCGACATGGATAATGCCAGTTCATCGGAAGTGGCATCAACCTGTGAGAAACCCGCCACTTGCGCCAATAACCCGGCATCCGGCGGCAATCTCAACAACGCCGCCAGCAGAGCATATGCTGCGGCCCGATACTGCTGCTCTTCATCCAGCAAACTGTTGCCTTCAGCATCGAAAGCAATGGCATCAGGCTGTTGCTCGAGTGCGATCGTCTGGCTTCTCATTTTTTGTTTCTCATGTGACTTATGATGCAAGGTATGTACCAATATAATTCGGAAAATAATGACCAATAGGGAGCAAAATCACCCAGAGGATCGAAAATATTGCTCTATTTAGTGTGCACTTTCGTAATTTCTCCAAAAATCCGTACAGCTAATAACTGCGCAGGGCTGGAATCCGCTTTTCAGGGACGCGTGAATACATCCCTGTAAACTCTGATAAAACATCCCTGTTTTATACAGCCCTGAAAAGCAAATCCCAACCCTGCTTTCCTGCACGGAGTTATTGAGATGTTACGAATTCTTAATGCTGCCTCGACTCCATATCCGCCCCCATCGCATCGGCATCCTGCACCACGTCCACCACCCGGCACTCGTCACACATCAGCAGACGCTCACGAGCCCTGCGGCTCTGAAACATTGGATGCTGAGCCAGTTTTTTCTGCATATTCTCGATCATGGAGCGGCTTGCAAATGGCTTTCCACAAGCAACACAGCAGAACGGCTCCTCTTCATACAACAGCCGTGTTGTCGATCTCGCCTCTCTGTCAAACAATAGACGTGGTGAGATCCAGATCGCATCCTCCGGGCATGTCCGGGTGCAGATACCGCATTGCAGACAGTTGCTCTCGATAAAGTGAATTTGCGGCGCATCATGGCCACTCTGCAAAGCCTTTCCGGGACAGGCGCTGACGCAGGAGAGACACAGGGTGCAACGCTCCGAATCAACTGTTGCCGCGCCAAATGGCGCGCCTGCCGCAAGATTGATCATCGGCTTTTTATGCAGTGACTGCGCATAGAGATGATCGATCGCCATGAAGAGAGTTTGCCGTTTTCCCCCTGCAGCAGAAAAAGCGGCGGCCTCGATCACCGGCATAGAGATTTCAGAATGCTGCTCCCCACTACTGTATGGCAGCAGTTGAATAGCATCGAGCGGATACCCCATGCCTTGCAGAATCTCCTGTGCAATTGCAATCTGCTGCTGCAGCGCTTTACGCACTCGCTCCGCCATTGAACCTCGATCAACCAGCACGACATGACCGGCTCCATAAGACAATGCGGAGAACCACACCTCAAGCCCTGTACTGGCCAGCTCCTCGACCACCATCGGCAATACGTTATCAGCAATCTGCCGGGTGATTTCGCCACTGGACCCCGCATCAATCCGACCCTCGTCCGGCAGCTCATTTTCCGAAAAAAAAGCCAACACCGGATGTTCGCCGCCAGACTCTTTATAGACATGTAACAGTGTACGCACCTGATCCAGCGTATCCTGCATCGAAGGATAGGCGTAGGTCAGCGCCCCGCCAGGACAGACAGCCGTGCACACACCGCCGCCCTGACACAGATAAGGGTCAACCTCTATCGCCTCTTCAAGCGATGTGATCGCCTGCGCAGGACAGGCATCGATGCAACGCGTGCAGGCTGTGATGCCGGAGCGGGCATGCGCGCAAATCGAGGCGTCATAGTTGAAATATTTGGGTTTCTGAAAGACGCCAACAAGATTTGACAGCGTTTCAACTGCCTCCTGCACATGCTCTTCAGAGCCATCACTGCAGACGTAGCCCGGTGGCTTCATGGGTATGTCGAGCACTGGCTCACTGCTGAGATCCCAGATCAGGTCAACCTTGATGCTCTCCCTGTTGGGTTTGCCAGCTTCTCCCAGATGAATGGAAAAGTTCCCCAGATAGCCATCTATAGCGAGGCTTCTTCCGCCCACGGAGACCAGGGGCGCACCGGGCTCCTCGACGCCGCCGGTCAATACCACCTGGGGATGAAGCGCTCCATTCAAGCGCGGAGCCAGCTCAATCGCCTGCTCACCGCCAATCACGGCAACGCGGCCGGAAGATTGGTACTCCAGCAAGCTGGTAGGCTGGATTTTCAGCTTCTCAAGTGCGATCTGCGCCGCCTCTCTGGCGCGCAAATTTTGCATCGATATCGTATTCAATTCACTCTCGCTCATGTTTCTGTTTTGAATTCGGTTTCGCTCTCATCTTCCACGGATGCCGTTTCCTCAAAGGGGCTGGATTCCTCATCGATGGAGGTGGCCACACTCTCTTGCGCGTCACTGACAGACGCCTCTTCAACAACCTGTGGATCCGCCCCTCCCTGTTGCTGCAGTTTTTTCAACGCCTCCAGTTCGGCGCGCTGGCGCATCTCCGCGGTAATAACATCACCCAGTTTGGCAAACTTGGTGAAATCTTCATCATAGTCATCCAGGCCGTCACAGATATTGAATCGTGAGCCGTGAAACAGTTTTCTCAGCGCCAGTTTGCGTAGTTCTTCACTGACTTTTGGGGATAAAAACCCCGTGTAGTCGGATTCTTCGGTGAGCGATTCGAGCGGTGGCATCTCTTCATCAGTAAGCGGCCGTGGTCCCGGCTCCTCAGTTTCAGCCTCCATACTGGCCGTAGCCGCAGGGCTATCCGGCTCACTTTCCACCGCTGCCGACGCATGTTTTCGCCGCGACCATCTGGAAAGACGGCTCTCGGTTTCGACCATCACCTCTTCAGCCGCCATCCCTTCAACTGGATCAACCTGCTTCATGGCGGCTCCCGGACTGTTTTTTCCAGTTGTCCAGCTTGCGCTTTCGCTTCTTCTGCGGCACATAGTGACTGAGCACAAAAGCCTCGCTCCAGCGATAGAGTTCGGGTGGAATATCCACTGCGTACACCTCCTGGTCACCCTCCAGATAGGCATGCGCCTCGTCAAAGCTCAATGTCACCAGGAACGGAACCGGCTGACTCTTCTCATCAATATCGGCAACCACATAACAACTCGGATGAGGCGCCATCAGGTTATGGTAATAGCTCTCACACTCATCCACATGCAGCATGATACGGAACCCGGGATAGAGCAAGCGTCTGACATCCTTTTCATGAAAGATCTCCTGCACTGCCTCCTCATGCGCATCAAATTGCGCACCAGCGGTCACCCCCACTGCGCTCCACTCCTCATCGACCCAGGCGCTGTGACTGCGCCTCGCCTCCATGATGACTGAGATCCCGAAGTGATCAGGCGGGGAAGGTTCTGAATTGAGCGGAGTGGTTGAGTTCATTTGCTCTCGTCTCTATCTGATCAAATGGTCTGTTGAATAGTCTGTTGAAATACGCAATTTATGTACCAATCACTTGCTAGAATCCCAATCAAGCATGCGCTCCTGAGAAATTACGCTGCTAAAGCGCGAAAACATCCACGCAAAGGATAAACTTTTCAGAGAAATAGAGCAAAATTGCGACAAAATGTCCTGCAGACATCATCCACACGGGGCAAAATACCCCAATCATTCCACTATTACCCCAAGAATAACCGTTAAATAGCGAATTTTCCCCTACGGTATAGAAATTGCTTGTCAATTTAGGTAAGTTTTAGGTTTTAGGTTTTAGGTTTTAGGTTTTAGGTTTTAGGCTAAAAATATCGTAACTATTCAGCATCTTTAATAAAGAACACAAGAGTCACTGCTACCGGGTGTATCTGCAAGAAACGTTGGAGGCATGGCCGTTCCTTTGCATCCTTGCAATCACGGCATTGGCACATCCGTGTGCGGCAGATGCAATATTTTGTCTACGCCA
>JAUXDV010000030.1 GCA_030620735.1 Gammaproteobacteria bacterium | reverse complement strand
TGCACTTTCGGATGCAGGGTTTTCACACGGCCATCCATCATCTCCGGAAAGCCGGTGTAGTCGCCAACCTCGATAACAGGCACGCCATGTTCGACGAGGAGTTTGGCGGTGCCGCCGGTTGAGAGAATTTCGACACTGCGCTCATGCAGCGCCAGGGCAAATTGCACAATTCCGGTTTTATCCGAAACGCTGATCAGCGCGCGGCTTATGGCTGAAGACATGGGGGTTCTCCGCTGAAGTGTTCAGTCGATATTGTAATGTTTGAGTTTCTTGCGCATGGTGCTGCGGCTGATGCCCAGCACCTCTGCAGAGCGGCTCTGGTTGCTGCCGGTGTGCTGCATGACTGCTTCAAGCAGCGGCTTTTCAACCTCGCTTAACAACAGCGCATAGAGACCTTCGCAGGAGTGACCATTGAGGTTCTTGAAATAGGCGTCAACCGCATGGCGTACGCAGTCGCGTAGAGGCACTTCAGCACTCTCTTTGCGCACCTTGAACTCTTTGCTGTATGTGTTGACGGTGGTGTTGTGTGTGGTCGAAGCTATTATTGCTGTCATGCTGCCTGTTCCTGCCCAAGGAAATAGTCACGAATCATCTGTTGCTGTGCATCAGGTGATTCGGTCAGGAAAACCGCTTTGCGGAATTCTGCACTGTCGGGCTGGCTCCTGCTATACCAGCCTATATGTTTGCGCGCTATCTGTACACCATGCTGAGTCCCATAGTGCCGATAGAGCTCCTCCAAATGTTCAAGCAGGATTGAGCAGATCCATTGCGATGATCTGGCCGGGGCTGAATGCCCGGTTTGCAGATAGTGATGGATCTCATCAAAGATCCACGGTCTTCCCTGGGCGGCGCGTCCGATCATGATCGCATCTGCGCCGGTTTGCGCCAACACCTGTTTCGCTTTTTGTGGTGAATCGATGTCACCGTTTGCTATTACAGGGATAGAGAGTTGCTGTTTGGCTTCCCGAATAGTGTCATATTCTGCCTCTCCTGTAAATCTATCTGCACGGGTGCGGCCGTGAATGGCTACTGCAGCCACACCAGACTGCTCTGCAATCAATGCGATTTTCACGCCATTGCGCTGTTGAAGATCCCAGCCGGTGCGGATTTTCAGGGTTACGGGAACATCGACGGCTCTTACAGTCGCCTCTAATATTTCAGTCACCAGCTTTTCATCGCGCATCAAAGCTGAACCTGCTGCAACCCGGCAAACCTTTTTTGCCGGACAGCCCATGTTGATGTCGATGATGTCTGCCCCGCGATCGACATTGATGCGCGCCGCTGCGGCCATTTTTTGCGGGTCGGAACCAACGATCTGAACGGAGACCGGTCCTGTCTCACCCTGGTGATCCAGGCGCCGTAAAGATTTTTTGCTGCCCCACAGGCTGGTGTCCGCAGTCACCATTTCAGAGACTGCCAGTCCCGCGCCCAGACGCCGGCACAACTGCCGGAACGGACGGTCGGTGACGCCTGCCATCGGCGCAAGAATCAGTCGGTTGTGCAGCGAGTAGGGGCCAATCTTCATCGATCAGGGGTTTGCAACAAGCGGGGAAGTCATCCTACTCTTTTTTCATGCATGCAGAAAGCGATTCATTTAGCAATTTTCAATGTGCCAATAGGGTATCGGCATTATTAAAATACATTTACCACGAAGCATACGAAGGTAAAACCGGATACAAAAGGTCTTCGTGTGCTTCGTGGTGAGTATCTCTCTACAGTTAGAATTGCTGTGATTCATTCATGAATCTTGGGCGCAACACAGAGATCGGTTATCATGACGGGCACAAATTATTGGAGGAAAAAATGATGAAAACTGTTGCTTTACTCTGTGGCTGCCTGCTCTCTCTCACTACAGCTTCTCTGCACGCGGAGACAGCGCCCGTTACTGCTACACCGCCTGACGTAGAAATAGCAGCTGTTGTAGCCGGGAAAACACTCACGACTCAAAATAAAGCGGATATTGAAAACCCGGTTGTCATGCTGCAGAAGGGGATGGATAGACTGCTCGATTATCTCAAGGAGCATCCTGATGGCGACGGTCTGGGTGTTTTCCTGGCGACTCAAATTTCGCCCTCTTTTGACTTTCCATTCATGGCGAAGGCCGCTGCCGGCAAGTATGGCCGCCATATGACGGATGCGCAGCATCAACGCCTGGTCAAAAAGTTGCAAGTGATGTTTCTTACGGCCATGGCGGAAAAACTCTCCAGCTATGATGGCCAGGATGTGGTCTATTTGCCGGCGCGCTTTAATAACTTTGACCGCACCACAGTCACAGCATTGATCAATAATCCGGGAGGTTATCCGGGGCGCATCGATTTTCGCGTGCATCTGACCAAAGATGGATGGAAGATTTTTGATGTTGCCGCCAGAGGGCAGAGTGCAATGGCCTTCTACCGCAGCTATTTCCGCAAGGCGATGCGCCGGCAGAAAACGGTAGCAACCTCTTAACCATGAGCGATACCCGGCGCATTGGCCTGGGTATGAGCATCCTCGCCTGGGGGTCGCTGCTATTGCTGTTGAGCTGGTTTGCCGCTGACTTTCTGCAACTGCAGCGCAATCCCAACAGCGAGGTGGCCGTCACGCATACTGCGCAAGGCATTCCACAAGTCACGCTGCTGCGTAATCATTCAGGCCACTATGTGGCTACAGGCGCCATTAACGGCTCGGCAGTGACCTTTCTGGTCGATACCGGCGCCACAGATGTCGCCATCGATGAACGCCAGGCAGCGCAGCTTGGACTGAAGAAGGGTCCGCCGGTTATGGTCATGACGGCCAATGGCAGGGTGAAGGGGTGGCGCACGCTGTTGCGCAAGGTCGAACTCGGGTCAATTGAGTTGCTGGCTGTTCCGGCAACCATTGTCCCTGATCTCAATGGTGAAGCACTGTTGGGAATGAGCTTTCTCAAACGCCTGACAATGATTCAGCGCGGCAGGCAGCTGGTACTGATGCAGGAGTGATATATCTTGGCAAGCATGAAAAAACGGGTGGCGGAATTTCCGGCACCCGTCTTATAAGCGGTCGCTCAATCAGGTTTACAGTGTATCCTGCAGCGCCTTCAATGCAACCACCTTGACTCCAAGATGCGCAGGTTTTGCAGCGATCTTCAGAGGCTCGCCCGTTGCCGGATTGCGGCCTACACGTGCTTTACGCGCAGGTTTTTTGACGCGGGTGATTTTAACGCCGGTATCAGGGATCTGAAATTCCCCCGAACCGTTTCGCTTGATGTGACGGGTGACAAGATCACCAAGCGAGCCGAATACTGCTACGACATCCTTCTTGGTTAAGCCTGTCGAATCAGCGATTGACGCGACGATATCCGCCTTGGTCATTTTATTTCGAATTGCCGGCAGCTTTTTAACAGCTGGTTGTTTTTTAGCGGCAGCCTTTTTTGCAACTTTCTTCTTTGCAGCCATGAATGACTCCTCCTCATAGTGTGATATTTGTCAACGAAGATATGACGTTATGGAAACTACCATATTCGTGAAGTGTTTGACAGAAAAAAGTGTCATTTTTCTCTGTTTGTGTTAAGAAAAGGCAGTTATTTGTATGGTGAAACCATTTCGCAGCTGCTGATTGTGCTCCATGGATTTGATTTTGAGAGTTTGTTCATAGATGAAAATACTGGGTGTGGGCATAGCGACTCTGGATATTATCAACCGGGTTGAACGCTATCCGCTTGAAGATAGTGAAGTGCGCGTGCTGTCGCAACGGCGCTCTCGTGGCGGCAACGCAACCAACACGCTGACGGTGCTGTCGCAGCTAGGGCACAACTGTGTCTGGGCGGGCGTCTTGCCGCAGAATCCGGATGCGGCCTTTATCGAGGAGGCGCTGCGTGGACAGCAGATCGATCTTCGTCATGTGCGCCGCCTGACTTCAGGCAAGCTGCCTACCTCCTATATCACTCTCAGTGAAGAGAGTGGCTCCAGGACTATTATGCACCTGCGTGATCTCCCCGAGTATCGTGCAGAGTGGTTTCTCGAAGATGTTGATCCCGGTGAGTTTCAATGGATTCATTTTGAAGGCAGGAGTCCTGATGAGCTGGGAGTGATGCTGAGCACTCTCTCAGAAATCGAGGGCTTGCGCGTGAGTGTTGAGATTGAGAAGCCGCGTTCCGGCATCGAGGCGATGTTTCACCTGCCGCAAGTGCTGCTGTTTTCACGTCACTATGCGCAGTCAGTTGGATACGGTAATGCAGAGTCTCTGCTGAAGGGTGTAGCGCAGCAGTTGGGCGATCAGCGGCCGCTGATGTTTTGCGCCTGGGGTGATCAGGGCGCATGGGCGCTCGACCGGCATGGAGAGCTGCTGCACGTTCCTGCGCTCAGGATTTCGCCAGTTGTTGACAGCATTGCAGCGGGTGATGTTTTCAATGCCGCAGTCATACATGCGCTCTCACAGGCAGCAACTCCCATGCAAGCGCTGCAGCAGGGGTGTCAGCTGGCGGGACGGAAGTGCGGCATGCAGGGTGTGGAGGATGTTGTTCTCTAATGCAGCTCTCCGGTGAACTGTTTAGTGCGGATTTTGTGATGGCCTGCGGTATCACCTACGGGGTGATCCTGCTCACTGCGGTGCGTCACGCGCCATGGCGCAAACTGCTTGACGGCAATAACTCATCACTCCTGTTTGGTTCGCTGGCGCTCATCATGCTGCTCTGGTCCATGCGTGTGGAGATGATGGCGGGGGTGGCGTTTCACCTGATCGCAATGACACTTTTGACACTGATGGTTGGCTGGTGTTTTGCGTTGCTCGGCGGCAGCCTGGCGCTGGCGGGTGTCATCATCGCGGGCTATGGCGACTGGGGTGGTTTTTTCCCCACGTCACTGGTTGCTGTGCTGCTGCCGGCATCTCTCACCTGGCTCCTGCTGTTGCTGGCGCGCGCCTGGCTGCCGCGTAACTTTTTTATCTATGTGTTGTTGAACGGCTTCATGGCGGCTGGATTGATCGCAATGATTGCGGCTTATACGACGTCACTGCTGCTACTCTATGCTGCACACATAGCCTCGGATACCCTGGCATATAACTACTATCCATGGATTCCGCTGATGTTTTTTCCCGAAGCGATGCTCAATGGATGGATCATCACCATCCTGGTGATATTCAAACCGGCATGGGTGTTTACCTTCAGCGATGAAGAGTATCTGCATGGCAAGTAGGGTATTGAAATAATAGTGAAACTTGATTGGATGTCAATGCTGGCCTATGCTTAAGGCAGGTGAATAAAGGAGAATAATAATGACAGACACGTTTGATCCCATCGTTCTAAATCTTCTCTATGTCTTCTTCGGCGGTATATTGACGCTGTTCTTTATGTGGACAGGCTGCAAAATGTTCAGTCATATTGTCAGTTTTAGTATCCAGGAGCAGTTGCAGGAGGGTAATGTGGCCGTCGGCCTGATGATCATGGGGATGTTCATCGGTATCGGCACTGCACTTGGGCTGGTTATCGGTCTGGGGTTGAACTAGTGATCCGTCCGCTTTGGATCCTGACCCTGCTGGTTCCGGCTGTAGCCCTGGCGGTGGCAAAAGATCCTCCACTGTCGGATAAGAAATGGAGCAACAAGTACGATCACCACTTCCGTAAATATTCCAAGCACTATTTTGGCCCGTTTTTCGACTGGCGCTGGTTCAAGGCTCAGGGGATCGCGGAGTCGAATCTGAAACCGCACGCCAGGAGCCGAACAGGAGCTGTAGGCGTGATGCAAATTCTCCCTTCAACCTACCGGGAGATAAAGAGCAAGAATCGGCATCTGCTGAGTATCAAAACGCCACGCTGGAATATCGCAGCAGGTATCTACTACGACCGCCAGATGTATAAAAATTGGAGTGAGGAAAATTTCTCCGGTCATGAGCGTCTGGCATTTGCCTTTGGGAGTTACAATGCAGGTTTCGGCGGGGTGAGGAAGGCCTATAAAAAGGCGAACAAGGTACACTCGAAAATCGAAACCTGGGATCAGGTTTCATCCTTCTCTCCGAAAGAGACGCGCAACTATGTCAAGCGAATCCGCGGTCTCATGAAAGGAGTGAAATAGTCAGAAGGTTCTGCAGGCTGGAGCTTTCCAGCCAAAAAAACGCCGGGATGATCCCGGCGTTTGAGTTTGAGGGATGCCCTGAACGAAGAGCGTAGTGATTTCGTTCAGAGCAATCCTGAGTTATCGCGGATAGTCGTTGCCATAAGGCATGGGAGGCCTGGCGTTGTAATCGCGCGGTTGAGCAGATGGGCCTCGATATTGAGCAGGTGCTCTCTCGTAACCATAGGGCGCGTCAGCTCTGCGTCCATAACCCTGTGGAGGCCTGGGAGCAGGGCTGCGTTGCTGCCGCATTGCCGGCGGCGTTGCTTCGGCATCCATTGGAGCAGCAGGCAGATTGTCGATGGCGCTGTCCATGCGTTTCTGCATCTCGTTCCGATACTGCTGGCGACGCTTTTGTTGCAGCGCCCGGCGCTGTTGTAACTCCTGGCGTCTCTTTTCGTAACGTTGCTGCTGCTCGGCTGTCGGCATTTGTGCGCCAGTGCGCGCAGGCATACGCTGATCCTGTGAGCGCTTTTGCATTTCAGTGCGTCGGGCTTTTCTGCGCTCCATTACCGCCTGTCGACGAGCTTCGACCTGCTTCATCCACTCCTCCCGGCTCATCTCGGGCTGTGCCTGCCGAGGTGCGCGAAGTTGTGTTTCGCTCTGATCGACTGCTGCCCCTTTTGCTTCACCTGTTTTGGCTGCGGCCTGCTGAGGTTTTTCTGCAGCAGCGGTTGCTGGAGTGGCTTGCAGTTGTTGGGATTCAGCGCCCATCTCATGCATCTCTTTTATTGCCGCCTGGTGGCGGGCATCGGCTTCCTTGCGGTGCTGCTCCATCTCTTCAGCCGCAGCCTTGAATCGTTCGTCAGCCTCCTTGCGCTGCTTCGCAATATCAGTTTGCAGAGCTGCCTTGGCGCCGGCCTGTTGCTTCTCCATTGCAGCGCGTTTTTCGCTCATCTCTTTCTCGATTGCCTGGCGACGCGCCTCCGCGCCTTTACGACGCTGCTCCATCTCTTTCATTGCAGCCTGGCGGCGCTCTTCAGCCTGTTTACGCATCTTGTCGGATTCTGCAGCAGCAGCTGGCATGGCTTTACTCTGCTCAGCAGGCGCTGGTGACTTTTCAGCGGCGGTTGATACAGTTTCAGCCTGTTGTTGAGCACGCTTTTCGTCAAGTTTTTTCCTGGCGGCTTCATAGCGCTCCTGTGCTGCTTTGCGTCGCTCTTCCATCTCTTTCTGCATTGCCTGACGACGCGCATCGGCCTCTTTACGACGCTGCTCCATCTCTTTCATTGCAGCCTGACGGCGTTCGTCAGCAGCCTTGCGCGTATCATCAACTGGAACAGCGGGTGTCGTTGCTGCGGCTTTCGGCGATATTGCGGCAGCAGCTGGTGTTGGTTCCTGCTGTGCTGCCTGCATGCGTTTCTGCATGACATCGCGTTTCTCTGCGGCAGCTTTTTGTGCAGCCTGTTGCTGCGCCTGGGCTTGCTTGCGCAGATCTTCGACTGCTGCAGTTGGAGTCACATCTGCAGTTGCTGTGGCTGCCGGTTTTTCAGCATCAACGGTGCCTGTTTGAGGCGCTGATGACACGGCTGTCTGCCAGGGCGGGGTTGCCGGTATATCACAACCGATTTTTTGTGCGCGTTGCTGGTAAACTTTGTATTGTTCGTTGCGGTATGTGTTCCACTCTTCTGCAGACATGGTCTGCATTTTTGTTTTATGTGCTGCGCGCTCCTCATCAGTCATGAGTGAGGCCGAGCAGTTTTCTGCTGCAGCCATGGATGGAGCGACTGATAGAATTGCGGCGACAGTCGACGCCAGTAAGGTTTGTTGAAGCTGCATTGTGTTCTCCGGAGAATTACGAACTGCATAGAATCCAAAAGAATATCATATTTTTTGGTAATTATTTAATTCCATGAGATTCCACGAAAAGAATCCCGGCAGGAAACAGGCTTTCACAGATGCAAGATCATTCACACACACTTCAGGCGGTCATAGAGTGTATACAACAGTCACCTCAATCTGGGAGTGCGCTGATTCTCTATGCCTTGATGAACACCATTAACTATGAACAGGCCGGGTGCCTCTTCAAGCTCAATAAACTCAGGGATTTGTCGGTGGAGCATCGTAATTTGGCATACGCATTGATGGAGGTGATGGTTTCGGGCGGCAATCGGGGGGAAACCTGGCGGCTTGCAATGCTGCAGATGGATGAACTGGTGCGTGGCGGCGGGCAGGATTAGGGATGCCCTGATCAAGTCGCTTCGCTTCTCGATCAGAGCATTCCTGCAAGTTAGTCTACGGGGGAAGGGTTATCTATCAATGGGTTAAAATACGCATCCAGACCGCCCTTCCCCCGAACCCCCATCCCATGGACTTATTCAAGGGTTCTTAGCACTTGCTAATCACCAAAATAGAGATGTGGCTTCAGGTCAGGCGGCAGTTGTAAAAAGTATCCATCCTGCTGCAGTGCTGTGATGACCTTGCTGGTCTCAACACGCGCCAGCTTGCGTGTGGTGTTAAGTTCCAGGGAGAGGACAAATTCGGGTGTTCCAAAGCTGCTGAGCAGTTCGTCTGAAAGCACATCAAATGCATCTTCGGCAGAGAGGTAGAGGTACATCTCCTCCTTGCGGATGCTCTTGTAAATCCAGCAGTTTGTGTTGTCGTCAGGCATCAATATTTTCAATAGAATAGTTACATGCAGGCTTGCAAAATATCGGCCAATGCAGCACTCCCCAGCTTCCGGCAGCAGGCGATATTGCGTTCCGGTATGGCCTCGGGGTTCGGGTAGTTCTCGAGTGCTTTTTCAAGTTCGGCTTCACGAATGATGTGCAGCATAGGGTAGGGGGAGCGGTTGGTGTAATTGCTGGCGTCATCGCAGTCTACGCCTTCGAAGCAGTAATCGGGGTGGAAACTTGCCAACTGGTAAATGCCTTCATATCCCTGTTTGATGAGTAAATCATTCGCCATATCCAGTAGATCAAGATAGTCGTTAAAAATGATGAAGGATGACGGGAGAATAAATAAGACGGTTCCAATGTCGCCATTTTTATCCAGCAGCTGACACAGTTCGATTAATTCTGTCAGAGCAACTTCGATTCGATGTTCCTGAAAGACTTCATAATGAATCCCGCCGCGTTGTAACTCTTTACGCGCAAACGGGCATATATTATGGGCAACAATAAAGTCACTTACCCAGGCCGTGGTTTGCTGAATAACCAGTTCCGGGGGGATTTTATCCGACATATCTGTTTTTTGGGGCCGACTCTTCCCGGCTGGCTGAAACGACTCCCTGTGAGGCCAGATACTCTTCATAATTACCGGGAAAATCAGTCACTCCATCGGCTTGCATATCAAGAATTCGAGTCGCCAGCGAGGCGACAAATTCCCTGTCATGGCTGACAAAAATCAGCGTGCCGTCGTAGTGTTCCAATGCCAGGTTGAGTGATTCGATAGACTCCATGTCCAGGTGGTTAGTCGGTTCGTCCATGATGAGAATGTTCGGTTTGATCATCATCAATTTACCAAACATCATGCGGCCTTTTTCGCCGCCCGAGAGTTTGCTTACCGGTTTCCTGATGTCATCCTGGGTGAACAATAAACGCCCTAAAATTCCGCGCACATATTGTTCGTCATCACCGGGGTTTCGCCATTGACTCATCCATTCAAACACACTCATCTCTTCGGCAAAACTTTCAGCGTTGTCCTGGGCATAGTAGCCAATCTTTGCATTTTCAGACCATTTCACTTCACCGGATTTCTGCGGCAACTCGCCGAACAGCGTTTTAAGAAAAGTGGTTTTACCGATTCCATTGGGTCCGATGATAGCAACGCGTTCACCCACTTCAATATTCATGTTTAGATCTTCAAAAAGAATCTCGTCATAGCCATTTGAAACCTCTTCCATCTCAAGCGCTAAACGAAACAGTTTTTTATCCTGGTTGAAACGAATAAAGGGATTGACCCGGCTTGATGGTTTGACCTCTTCAAGTTCAATCTTGTCGATTAATCTGGAGCGGGAAGTGGCCTGTTTCGCTTTTGATGCATTTGCAGAAAAACGGCTGACAAAGGTTCTTAGCTCGGCTATCTGGGCTTTCTTTTTTGCATTATCGGTGAGCAGTCGTTCACGGGCTTGTGTCGCTGCAGTCATATATTGATCATAGTTGCCGGGGAACAGGCGTAACTCGCCATAATCCAGATCAGCCATATGCGTACAAACACTATTCAGGAAATGGCGATCGTGCGAGATGATAATCATGGTCGATTTCCGCTGCTTCAAAATATCTTCAAGCCAGCGGATAGAGTCAATGTCGAGGTTGTTGGTCGGCTCATCCAGCAACATGATGTCAGGTTCTGCAAAGAGTACCTGGGCCAATAACACGCGCAATTTCCAACCCGGTGCAATGGCACTCATCGGTCCAACGTGCTGTTCAACAGGAATATCCAGTCCCTGCAGCAACTCTCCCGCCCGGGATTCGGCTGTATAGCCATCGAGTTCAGCAAAGTGAACCTCAAGATCTGCCACCAGCATACCTTCCTCTTCTGTCATTTCCGCTAAGGAGTATATGCGGTCGCGTTCCTGTTTGATTTTCCACAGCTCCTTATGCCCCATTATCACAGTATCGATAACCGAATACTCTTCAAAAGCAAATTGATCCTGACCAAGCACCCCAATCCTCTCATTGGCATCGACCATCACCTGACCTGAAGAGGGTTCCAGATTATTTGAGAGGATTTTCATGAATGTCGACTTGCCGCATCCATTGGCGCCGATCAGGCCGTAACGGTTGCCACCACCGAATTTAATTGAAATATCTTCAAAGAGAGGTTTGGCGCCAAACTGCATGGTGATGTTAGCTGTAGAAATCACTTGATAATGTCCGAAAATATGAGAATAAACATAGAGGTTTATCCGGGGAGGCGCATTCTATCCTAAATTACGTGAATTGTAATTACGGCAGGTAGAATCGGTAAGTTATTTATGGGTAACTATCGGGCGAATCGCATCTCTTTGGCGCAGAAATTGAGACGCATCGTGTCTCGACACATCCTATGCAGTAGCATGCGTCGGCTGCTGAATGGGTGATTTGCCTTTTCAATGTGTGATATGACGCACTTTTTCACCGATAGCAGCATTTTCCTGACCAAATTGAGATATATCAAATTCCCGTACGGCTGATGATGAATAGAATGACTCGTTGACTTGTAGAACAATAATTGCATGAGTCGATCTCAACACTTCAATGTCAAAGGAATCACTAGCATGAATACTCAATTTCGCCATCGGCGACTCCTGCTTACCGCACTTGTCGCTACCTTGGTTCACGGTTCAGCCGTTGCTGAAGATGAACAACTTCCGACGATCGATGTCACTGCATCGCCGTTGATCGACACACCAACTTTGAATACTTCGATTGTCAGCGAGGAGGAGTTGAAGTCTCTGGCGCCCGCCAGCAGTGATACCACCAGGCTGCTGAGAAATACTCCCGGCCTCAACATCCAGGGTTCAGGCGGCGTATCCAGCCACCCGGTCATTCACGGCTTCGCCGATGACCGCCTGCGCATCAAGGTTGATGGCATGGATCTGATCTCTGCCTGCGGCAACCACATGAATCCACCACTCTCCTATATCGCTCCGACTAACGTCGGCAGCGCCACGGTCTTCGCCGGCATCACGCCGGTGAGTGTTGGTGGCGACAGCGTCGGCGGCACAATTCTGGTCGATTCTCCCGCCCCGGAGTTTGCCATAGCGGGAGAAGGTGTGCTGACAACGGGCGAAATCGGCGGCTATTATCGCAGCAACGGGGATGCGTATGGCGGAAACATCGCTGCCAGCGTCGCCGGTGAAAAGCTGAGTCTGAGCTATAGTGGTTCGTACGCTGAGGCTGGCAACTACAAGGCTGGCGGCGATTTCAAGCCGGCGGGTCCTGCTGCTGCAGGCAGAGGGTGGCTGGATGGAGACGAAGTCGGATCCTCCATGTATCAATCGACCAATCAGTCGATCAACATGGCGCTGCAACATGAAAACCACCTCGTTGAACTGAAGATTGGCGTGCAGGACATCCCCTACCAGGGCTGGCCGAACCAGCGCATGGACATGACAGACAACGATAGTACGCAGGTCAACCTTAGCTACGAGGGGGATTACGATTGGGGTGTTCTGGAGGCGCGCGTCTACAACGAACATACCCGGCACAAGATGCAGTTCTTCGATGACAAACTTTTCTGGTACGGCTCCAATCCACCGGCAACCACCTATACCGATGGTGTGCCTTGTACTCCTTCAGGCGGAAAGGGAGGCTGTGCTGCGGGCATGCCGATGGATACCGAGGGTGATAATACCGGCGTGATCGTCAAGGCGGAGATCCCCCTGTCAGAGCGCGACCTGCTTAAGGTCGGCGCCGAATTACAGTACTACAATCTGGATGACTGGTGGGATCCGTCCGGCAAAGGGATGTGGCCCGATACATTCTGGAATATCAATGACGGTGAGCGCGACCGTGTGGCCATATTCGGTGAGTGGGAGGCGCAGTGGAATTCTCAGTGGCTGACCCAGTTCGGTCTCCGCGGTGAACATGTGAAGATGGATACCGGTGAAGTGCAGGGATACAACCCAATGTACAACGGAGATGTTTCGGCTTTCAATGCCGCTGATCGCAGCAAAACCGACAATAATATCGATGTGACGGCATTGGCGCGCTTCACACAGGATGATAGCAGCAGCATCGAGTTCGGCTATGCCAGAAAAAACCGTTCACCCAATCTCTATGAGCGCTACGCCTGGTCAACCGGTGG
>JAUXDV010000330.1 GCA_030620735.1 Gammaproteobacteria bacterium | reverse complement strand
TCCGCCAGCAAGCTCGCCAGCAGACTGGATGCGCCGAAGCGAAAGTGCTCTGCGGTGACCCAGGCATCCCCCATGATCTCTGCCGCCAGATCCATATACTGCTTTGCAGCAGCTGCATCCTTGACGCCACCGGCTGCTTTGAAGCCAACGGCCGGGTTGCGCTCCCTGATTACCTGCAGCATCACAGCGGCAGCTTCCAGGGTTGCGTTGACCGGTACTTTTCCGGTCGATGTCTTGATGAAATCCGCGCCGGCGTCGATGCAGATTTTACTTGCTGTGCGGATCAGATCCGGCTTCTGCAACTCGCCTGATTCGATGATCACCTTCAGCTTCACGGCATCACCGCACGCCGCTTTGCATGCGCTAACCAGTTGCTCTCCAGTTACAGTGTCTCCCGCCATCAACGCCCTGTAGGGAAACACCACGTCCACCTCGTCAGCCCCGTAGGCCACTGCCGCGCGTGTTTCAGCAACGGCAATGTCGATGTCACTTCCGCCATGGGGGAAGTTGGTGACAGTGGCAATACGGATGTGACTGCTGTCCTGCTCGCGCAGGGTCTTGCGCGCGATGGGAATAAAGCGGGGGTAGATACAGACTGCCGCAGTGTCGCCGGCAGCTGTGTGAGCGGCATGGCACAATGTGATCACTTTCGCATCGGTGTCATCATCGTTCAGGGTGGTGAGATCCATCAGCGAAATCGCCTCACGCGCCGCCTGTTGCAGATCACTCATCTGTTCCTCCTGTGTTTTTATTCTGTAGGGGTTAGGAAGGCGTTCTATTTTTGTTATCCAATTCCCGCAGCGCCACTGATAACCAGGAATAGCCCAACAAGGGTGGCGCTCATGAAGTTGGAGAGCGTACCTGCCATGACTGCTTTCAGTCCCAGGCGCGCGATGTCCGGTCTGCGAGAGGGAGCCATAACTCCCAATCCTCCAAGCAGAATGGCCATGGAGGAGAGATTGGCGAATCCGCACAGCGCAACTGTAATGATCGCCTGCGAATGCTCGCTCATACTCTCTTTGACAGCAACAAAGTCGATATATGCGACAAATTCGTTGACCACCAGCTTTTGACCAAGAAAACTGCCCGCCTTCACAGCCTCTTCCCAGGGGATGCCGATGAGATAGGCGATCGGAGAGAAGAGATAACCCAGTATCTGCTGCAAGGTCAGATCTCCGTAACCGAAGATACCGCCCACCGCACCAAAAATGATGTTGATCAGCGCGATCAGTGCGATGAATGCAATCAGCATACCGCCCACATTCGCCGCCAGCATCAGACCTGAACTGGCGCCCAGTGCAGCAGCATCGATGACGTTGACGGGATGATCCTCCTTGAACTCATCCTCCTCGCTGACGTCCTGCGTGTGGTCATGGGGTGTCTCCGTCTCCGGCACCAGCAACTTCGCCATCAACAGGCCGCCCGGAGCAGCCATAAATGATGCCGCTACCAGGTAGTTGAGATCGATTCCCAGCGAAGCATAACCGGCCAGCACCGCACCCGCCACGGACGCCAGGCCGCCGGACATGACGGCGAACAGCTCCGACTGTGTCATTTTTCTGATGTAGGGCTTGACCACCAGCGGCGCCTCGGTCTGACCGACAAAGACGTTGGCCGCTGCAGACATCGACTCGGTGCGGCTGGTGCCAAGCATCTTCTGCAGGGCTCCACCGAAGATCTTGATGACCAGCTGCATGACGCCCATGTAGTAGAGCGCCGCCATCAGGGATGCAAAAAAGATGATGATCGGCAGCACCTTGAAGGCGAACACAAAACCGCCGCCGCCAAATACCTCGAACATTTTGTCGCTGACGAGGCCGCCGAAGAGAAAGGCAATGCCTGCATTGGCGCTGTCGATGACCGCCTGAACGCCATTGGAAATAGTTTGTAGAATACCCGCGCCGGAGGAGGTAAGAATGACGAAAGCTCCAATTGCCGCCTGAAGAGCGAAAGCCCCGCCGACTGTGCGCAGCTTGATCGCCTTGCGATCACTCGAAAATATGACAGCGATGAGAATGAGTGCTGCAACTCCGACAAGCGCCATGATAATTTGCATTGTTGCTCTCCTTTT
>JAUXDV010000066.1 GCA_030620735.1 Gammaproteobacteria bacterium | reverse complement strand
GCGGCCTATTTTCATGAGCTGTGGACGCGGCGACATCTCGATGGTGCGGTCTCTTTTCTGGCAAACGCCGATGCAATCTATGATTCGATAACCATAGCCCATGATGACCGCTGGGATCTGCCGCTGCCGACCCTGGATGAGACACTGGAGTATATGCGGCGTGTGCTGGATTCGGAGCTGGCGCGGCTGCAGCAGCCCGGGTTGACGGATGAGGCTATGTATCTGATGCGCTATGCGGTATTTCATGAAGATATGCATACCGAGGCGTTTACCTATAGTCGTCAAACCCTGGGCTATCCACGACCCGTTTTCGCGCTGGCGAGAGAGGATGCGCACTGGCAGGCAGGGCCGCTGGATGGGGATGTCGCTGTTCCGGGAGGGCGTTTCATGCTGGGCGCCAGCCCTCGGGCAGGTTTCTGCTTCGATAATGAGAAGTGGCAGCATGCTGTGGATATTGCACCATTTCAGATCTCCCGGGCGCCGGTCAGCAATCAGCAGTATGCAGAATTTGTCGATGCCGGCGGCTACAGCAAACGGGAATTCTGGGATGATGCCGGCTGGCAGTGGCTGCAGAAATCAGGGTTGAAAGCGCCTCTCTATTGGCGGCGCTGCGGCGATGGCTGGGAGATCAGGGTGTTCGATGCATCGCAAGTGATGCGTCCGCATGCGGCGGTGATCCATGTCAGCTGGTACGAGGCGATGGCCTGGTGCCGCTGGGCGGGGCGACGTCTGCCCGGCGAGGCGGAATGGGAACTGGCCGCATCAGGCGAGCTATCAGTGAGTGGTGAAGGTTTATCCGACACCAAGCGCACCTACCCCTGGGGTGAGACGCCGCCGACGCCGCAGCAGGCAAACCTGGATGGCCGGGCAATGGGAACGATCGATGTTTCCGCATTAGCCGATGGCGACAGTGCATTCGGCTGCCGGCAGATGCTCGGCAATGTGTGGGAATGGACCGCCGATGTTTTCAACCCCTATCCCGGTTTCGAAGCCGATATGTACCAGGACTACTCCCAACCCCTGTTTGGCAGCACCAGGGTGCTGCGCGGCGGTTCATGGGCAACCCGGGGGCGGATGCTGCGCAACACCTGGCGCAACTATTATGGCCCTGAGCGCAACGATGTTTTTGCCGGGTTCAGAACCTGTAAAGGTCGTTAGGGAGCTGTCATTGCGAGGAGTGGAGCGACGCGGCAATGTAGATTGCTTCGCTACGCTCGCAATGATGGCTTTGTTTCTGTAATAATCTGTGGTTCTCCTGTGTCTTATGTGTGTAGCGATGTTGAAGATTGCAACTTCGTCGACTAGTACAACGATGCATAAATATCTAGCAGTAGGATTAGCATCTAACCCGTCATCCCGGCGAAGGCCGGGATCCATGGAATCAACCACTTACAGGTCGATACACATGGATTCCGGCTAAAAGACTGCCGGAATGACGAGGTTTTTCGAGCGTGTCTGTTGATAGATATTTATGCACTCCTGTACTAGGCTTTCATGTATGCACACACGTTTTTATCAGCAACTCAAACCATTCTCGCGTTTTTCTGATTTCACGGAATCGGAGAACTATACTGACTGTCCCGAAGATTGGTATGTGGTCATCACCGATGTGAAGGGCTCGACCCGGGCCATCGAACGCGGAGACTACAAGGCAGTGAACTCGCTCGGCGTGGCTTCAATCATGGCTGTTTTGAATGCCGTCAAAACCGAGTCTATCCCCTTTGTGTTTGGCGGCGATTGCACTGTTGATTCAGTCGGTTGAAGAGGATGAGAGCAGCAGAGACCAGCTGTTTATGCGTATTCATGCAAAAATCCGTGAAATTTATGGAACCCCGGAGGAGCATTGTCCGGTTCGCGCAGAGAGTCTTTCACTGACATTCTCACTGCAGCAACTGGCTGGTGAAATTGCGATCCGCACTGCTTTTAAATCTATTGTCTACAGAGTCTTCTACACAACCAGGCTGCTGTTTGTTCTGCTGGCGGGAAAATACCTGATGGCGAAAGGGGTGCAGACGGACTCGACTGACTGGGGCGCTTATAAGGAGAGCCTGATTGCCAACAGCGATTACAGGAAATTTGACGAGGTGCTGAGAATGATCCTTGCCGGTACGCGTCAACAGAGAGAGGCGTTGTGCGATTATTTAAATCGCTTGCAGCAAACCGAAAAAGTCGCTTATGGTATTCACTATACGACACATGCACTGATGACCTGTGCTGTCTTTGACTACGGAAATGAGCATGTCCATTTTCTCGATGCGAGCGATGGAGGCTACGCCATGGCGGCCAGGGAGTTGAAGCAGCAGTTGACGCGACTGTCGGATCACAATTCATAAGTTCATGTTATTTTGTAGATATATGATATAATACAATGAAAACAAACAAATAATCTATAATATTGTAACTTCTCAATAACTGTACGTAAACGCATAAAACGTAGGTCGGGTTAACGCAGCGCAGCGGAGTGTAACCCGACATTTTCCTGATGTTTTTTGTCGGGTTACGCTTCGCTAACCCGACCTACGGCAGCCACTATGCACGGACTTATTGAGAAATTACATAATATTTCAATCCACACTCATCAATTTACACGCAACTGAATCAAATAAAATGACTGAATCTGCCAGTCCGGGAGCAAAACCCGCCAAGTCGTCACTGGGGAAGCACGCTCTGCTGCTGTTTATGGGCCTCATTTTGCTTGGCAATCTCTATGTGATCTTCTCACTCAGGGAAAAATTGTTCAATTATGAAAATAAAATTCAAGATATTCAAAGTAATACGAATCTTATCTCAGATAGAGTCTACGATCTTGATGCGAGGTTTACTGCTGAAGAAGTGACCCTAACCGAGATCAGAGGCGGCATCAACGCGACAACTGTATTACTTGAGCTTACGCAACAGGAAGTTGACGATAGCAGTAATAAACTCACTGCGATCATGACCTACCTCGATCAACTGGCAGAGGCTGTTAATTATGAAGAGAGACTCGATGTTCATGGGAGCAATACCCAATCTACACAAGCCGTTTCACCAGGCGCTCCTGCGTCTGAGCAACCTGCTGTGGATCCTGAAGGCAGTATGGAGTGGACCGATCAGGCGGGGAAAAAACATACCGTGAAATTCAGCAGGGGAAGGGTACTGGAGACTGTCGAGTAGTTTTTATGGGGTTATATCCTCAACCCGGCATCCCAGCTCCCCCTTCGCCAGGCGAATTGTGACCTGATCATCAACACATACAAGGCCGGCATCTGTAACCACTGACTGGCCGCTGTCCAGGGTAATTGCATAACCACGCTCCAGTGTGGCAAGCGGGCTGATCGCATTGAGCTCACGTGAAATTCCGCCAAGTTGTTGCTTGCTGTGCTGCAGACGTTCCTGCATACGCTGTTTTAATCGCGTACCAAGATTATCGAGGCGCTGACCGGACTGCCGCAGCTGCTGCATGGGGGAGTGGCTGATGAGTCTGAGCAGCAGATTTTTGTGGCTGGAATTCAGCATCTCGACCCTGTGACGCATGCTTTTTTGCAGACGCAGCTGCAGAGTCTCAAGTTGACGACGTTGTTCCCGGAGTCTGCTGCCGGGGTGCTGCTGGGTGAGACGGATGGAGAGTTCGTCGAGGCGTTGTGAGAGCAGCATCAGTCGATTCTGCTGCATGCGCATCATCTGCCCGGCCAGGGATCCGGTTTTGCGATTCAACTCCCTGCAGTCAGGACTTGCAATCTCAGCGGCTGCAGATGGCGTTGGCGCACGCCTGTCGGCAACATGATCACTCAGGCTGGTATCGATCTCATGGCCGATGGCCGAGATCAACGGGATGCTGAGACGGTAAATTTCGCGCACCAGCTGCTCATCATTGAAAGCCATCATGTCTTCCAGCGAACCGCCGCCGCGGGTAAGAATCAGCAGGTCACACTCATGACGCTGCTCTATCACCCTGAGCATCTCGATGATCCCGGTTGCTGCATTATCTCCCTGTACGGTAACCGGGTAGAGGACCACCGGAATTGCCGGGCAGCGCCGCTGTAGTACTGTCAGCACATCGTGGACGGCCGCTCCGCTTGCCGATGTAATCACGCCGATGCGCTGCGGAAACAGCGGGATTTCCTGTTTGTGATCGCTGCTGAAGAGTCCCTCGAGATCGAGTTTTTGTTTCAGTTGTTCGATCTGCTGGCGCAGCAGACCTTCGCCTGCCTGCTCCATGTGATCGATGATCAACTGGTAATCACCACGCGGTTCATAAAGGGTAACGCGGGCGCGGACGATCACCTGCATGCCATCTTTCGCCTGAAAGCGCGACAGGTTGCGGCGGCTGCGGAACATGGCGCAGCGCACCTGCGCGCCGCTCTCTTTGAGCGTGAAGTAGAGATGACCGGAACGCGGCGCGGCGAGGTTGCTGATCTCACCGGTGACCCACAGCAGAGGAAAACTTCCCTCCAGCGCCGCCTTCACCTCGATATTGAGGCGCGATACGGTAAAAATATCCCGTGATATAGGCATGTTTAGTATCTAGAATCCTTGAGTGGCTAACATTTTTACAAATGAGTCAAATTTTGAAAATGACTCTGGCCAAGACGCCAAGACCGCAAAGGTTTTTCTTGGCGATCTTTGCGCCTTTGCGAGAGAAAATAATCTGTTTCATGCCGCGTCAGTCTAAGACCTGGCCTCGCTGCGTTTATAGGATGTGTTGAGGAACGAAGCGCATCAAAGGTTTTAGGTTTTAGGTTTGGGGGGAGTGCGCTTGTGTCCGGCTTTGTGTAGCCGATCCAGGTAGTCTGTCCAGTAGATAGCCTGTTTTTTGCCCAGTTCGTAGAGATAGTCCCAGTCGTACAGTCCCGAGTCATGACCGTCGTCGTAGATGATCTTGATCGCATAGCTGCCGACAGGCTGGATATCCTCTATATTGACATCCTGCTTGTCCAGCTGCAGTTTGGCGTTGTCTCCCCAGTGGCCGCGCACCTCGGCGGAGGGGCTGTAGACGCGTAAAAACTCTGTCGGGAGTGTGAATGTCTTGCCGTCGTCAAATTCGATTTCAAGCTCGTGCGATGCTTTGTGAAGCAGGATATTGCTCGGGTGATGATTGCTCATATGGACCATCCCCTGGTGTGTCTTGATACCAGTTCCGCCATCATCGCGATATGCGCAGGATTAGTATTCAGCGCCGGGATGTAGTGAAAGGTCTTTCCTCCGGCGCGCATAAAATTGTCACGGTTTTCCATAGCAATCTCCTCAAGGGTTTCAAGACAGTCTACAGAAAAACCCGGGCATACGACATCCAGCGACTCGATGCCGTCTCCTGCGAGTTCCTCGACAGTCGCATCGGTATAGGGCTGTAGCCACTGCGTTGGCCCGAGACGGGACTGGTATGTCAGCAGCCACTGATCGTCTGACAATGACAATTTCTCCGCCAGCAGCGCTGCGCTCTGGCGGCACTCATCTGCATAGGGATCACCGCTGTCGACATACTCCTGCGGAATGCCATGGAATGAGAGCAGCAGCTTTTGCGAGCGCTGCTGTTGATCCCAGTAAGTGGTGATGCTGCCGGCCAGCGCATCGATGTATGCAGGGTCGGTCGCGTAGCTATTGATAAAGCGCATCTCCGGAATCCAGCGCCACTCTCTCAAACGGGCGGAGACCTCGTCAAAGACAGTTGCTGTGGTGGTGGCCGAGTATTGCGGGTAAAGCGACAACACGAGAATTTTGCGTGCGTTGTGCTCACGCAGCTGCTTCAGCCCGTCTGCAATGGATGGCGAGCCATAACGCATCGCCAGCGCGACTCGATAGCCATCCCTGGAGTCACTGCTCTCATTGAGTTGCTGCTGCAGAGCCCGCTGCTGCTGCTGTGAAATCAGCAGCAGCGGGGATCCATCATCTTCCCAGATCTTCTGATAAGCGGCAGCAGAGCGCTTCGGTCTCGTGCGCAGAATGACTCCGTGCAGCACCGGTTTCCATATAGCCGGATGACGTTCGACGACGCGTCTGTCACTGAGGAACTCGGCCAGGTAGCGGCGCACCGAGGCTGTGTCCGGAGCATCAGGCGTCCCCAGGTTGACCAGTAAGATACCGATCGGTTGCTTGTCGTCGTCGGGAAAAGGCGGCATTGAATACATGGGTTGTGTTGCTCGGGATGTTCAATAGAGAATCAAGCTGCATAGTGTCCTACAGCTCGAGTCCTGTGTACAGGAGTGAGTTGCGTGTAAACTCACTATATAATAGATGAGTGCTTCAACCGGAACCCACTGAGTTTTCGCCGGATCACCAAAGAGAGGAGAATAGATTCATGAGCAATCATAAACTACCAGGTCCATCCGCAAGCAGTTCGATGCAGCAGCATGTCTGCTCCACACCGGAGAGCATCACTGCGCTGAGGGACGCCATCGAGGTTGACTCCTCCGTGCAGGAGTTGCTCGTCAACAAACATGTTCTGACGATCAAGGATTTTGACGCCCCCCTGTTGAGCCAGATCTTTCGCCTCGCAGCCAGCTATGAACTTGGCGAGACTCCGGGCTCTATTTTCCAGGGCAAGATCCTCGGCAATGCCTACTTCAATGAAGCCCGGGAACACTCGTTTCTGGCGACTGCTTCCGCCTGGAAGCGGCTTGGCGGAGAGACGCTTGACTTCGACCAGTATGTTGATGAGATGTCACTGAAGCGTTACCTGCCCGTTGAATTCGCCGAGTTATGCAACTCTTACTGCGATATTCTGGCCTTAAGAACACCTGACAGCGAATCTCTTGAGGCGGATCTCGACTATTTTACGATTCCCGTCATCAACCTCGGCAACGGTGAAGACCTGCATCCGACCCTGGCGATGTCTGAACTCTACACGATCTTCAAGTGGCGTCCGGATCTGCTGCAGGAGAGCACCATCAGCGGTGAGAGGCTGCGAATTGCTATCAGTGGCAACCCGGCGCAGACTCGTGCAATCAGAAGTTTTCTGCATGGACTCGCCCGGTTTCCATGGGCGATCGAGAAAATCACCATTGTGGGGCGCAACGCCTTCCCACTGGATGAGGAGCAAAGAGCCTACCTTCACGGCGCCGGTTTGCATATCGAGTATGCACACGAACTCTATCCGCTGGAGAGTATGATGGGCGCCGTCAGGAAAGTGCTTCCAGAGGTCGATGTGGCCTATTTTCACCACCCCTATTCAGCCAATACAGCACGGATGAACCTGTCGGATGCCTACTCGAGTCTCAAAGCAGATGCGCTGGTGCTCAACCCGCAGATCCAGAATGAGATGGCCACAGTGCTGATGAAAGACTCGCCGCATAATTGCCACTGTTCGCAATTGCGAGGCGCGCTCTATGTCAGGATGGCGCTGTTTGCGATGATTTTTGGAAAGGCATAAGGAAGAGGAGCCCTGTAGGGCGGCATAAGCGACAGCGCATCCCGCCATTTCCGGTGCAATGCGCTTCGCCTACATGGACGTAGGTGAGGGGCGTGAGCAGGACGCGGAAGCTTCGCTTATTGGCACCCTACGGCTATCAGAAGGACATCACTGACCACGAAGTACACGAAAAACACGAACACCTGATTTGTGTATTTTCGTGTTTTTCGTGACTTTCGTGGTGAATTTCCTTGTCCCTAATACGCCATCTTGTCTGATTCGTACTTCAAGCCCTTCTCTTTGGCCTGCTCGCGCACCGCGCTGAAGATCTTGTGATCCAGTGATGCTTCTGCGTCGCCATCTTGCGCCACTCTCTCTTCGAGATAACCGGCGCGCTCTCTTGTCAGTGCTCCAATCTCTTCTGCGCCGATGGAGCCATCGCCTGCATCGGTCTGGCCCTGGTCAGGCAGCTCGTCAGCGCTATGCATGGCAGGGTGGATGTGATCAATCGCAAGCCGGGAGCCGAATTCCGGGTTATATTTGATGGAGTTGAACTTCGATAGCAGTGCAACTGCAAGTTAAGGAGAGCTCCGTGTTCGAACCTTTGCAGCCTAAAATGATGCCTGTCGCCCCGATACTTTACTATGTCCACGACCCCATGTGCAGCTGGTGCTGGGGTTTTGAATCCACACGCCTGCAACTGTTTGAAAGATTGCCGCAGAACCTTCATGTCAGGCGACTGCTCGGCGGTCTTGCTGAAGATACGCAGCAGCCGATGCCTGATGAGATGCGTGCATACATTCAACACGCCTGGCGCGAGATCGAACAAAAAGTTGCTGGAAAGCGCTTCAATTTTGATTTTTGGTCGGTATGTCAGCCAAGGCGCGCCACCTGGCCTGCCTGTCGAGCGGTTATTGCAGCACGGCGGCAGGGTGAGGTGTACGACGAAAAGATGACGGCTGCGATTCAAACCGCCTACTACACGCAGGCAAGAAATCCCTCCGACGATGCGACACTGATTGAACTTGCAGATGAGATAGGGCTGAATCACGCAGATTTCACTGCAGCCCTGAATAGCGTTGAGACGCAGCGAGAGCTGTTGTCAGAGATGGAGCTGACCACACAGCTGGCAGTGCGGAGTTTTCCATCACTGCTTTTGAAAATGGAAAATTCAGCATGGACGATTCCGATAAATTACACGCAAAGTGATACTATGCGTCAATTGATTTTCAGGATACTTGACGAATGAACAAACACTATTTCCAGTTGCGTCTCAACGGTACCTATGAATCCAGTGATAACAAATTGCAGCACCTGCTGGTCGAACACGTCATCGATAGCGAGTGGCAGCCGCTGGCGCTGAGCGAACGCAGTCCCGGGTTTTTGATCTATGCCTATTCAATCTTTACCTGCCAGCATCTGTTTATGCGCAACAACTGTGCTGAAAGGGGCATTGAGCTGGCATCCGCCAGCGGTGAGATGGTGCTGGTTGCGGATGATGAGTGGAGGCTCGAACAGATGCACATCTCGTTTGACGCCAAACCCT
>JAUXDV010000257.1 GCA_030620735.1 Gammaproteobacteria bacterium | reverse complement strand
CCCTTGCGCTTGATCTTCAGCATCTGATCGGCGTTGATCTGTGCAAGTGATGTTGTGCGCAACTGCTCTTCGGTTGTGATCAGGTCTTCGATCTGAATCAGGAACCAGGGATCGATTTTGGTAATCTCGAAGACTTCGTCGAGAGAGAGTCCTTTGCGAAAGGCGTCACCAACGAACCACAAGCGATCGGGACCGGCCTGGCGCAGCTCGTTTTTCAACTGTTTGATGATCTCTTTGGAATCGCCTGCTTCGCACACTTCATCGAAGCCGCTTCTGTCGATCTCCAGACCGCGCATCGCCTTTTGCAGCGACTCCTGGAAGGTACGCCCGATCGCCATCACCTCGCCCACAGATTTCATCTGCGTGGTGAGACGCGAATCAGCCTTGGGGAATTTCTCGAAGGCAAAACGCGGTATCTTGGTGACGACGTAGTCGATAGCCGGCTCAAAGGATGCCGGTGTGACACCGCCGGTAATCTCATTGCGCAGCTCATCCAGCGTATAGCCAACCGCCAGTTTTGCCGCCACCTTGGCGATTGGAAAACCGGTCGCCTTGGAAGCCAGCGCCGAAGAGCGGGAGACGCGAGGATTCATCTCGATAATGATCATGTGTCCATTCTCGGGATTGATCGCAAACTGCACGTTGGAACCGCCGGTATCGACGCCGATCTCGCGCAGCACCGCCAGCGAGGCGTTGCGCATGATCTGATATTCCTTGTCTGTCAGCGTCTGTGCAGGAGCGACGGTAATGGAGTCACCGGTATGTATACCCATGGGATCGAAATTTTCGATGGAACAGATGATGATGCAGTTGTCTTTGTGATCGCGCACCACCTCCATCTCATACTCTTTCCAGCCCATGATCGACTCTTCGACCAGCAGTTCATTGGTCGGTGAGAGATCCAGCCCATGCTTGCAGATCGCCTCAAACTCTTCGCGATTGTAGGCAATGCCGCCGCCGCTGCCGCCCATGGTAAAGGAGGGACGGATAATGGTAGGGAAACCAATCTGCCCCTGTACCTGAATCGCCTCTTCAAGACTGTGGGCAATTGCCGAACGCGGCATATCCAAACCAATTTTACGCATCGCCTGGCGAAACAGGTCGCGATCCTCCGCCTTGTCGATCGCCTCGCGGCTTGCGCCAATCATCTCGACGCCGTAGTTTTCAAGCACCCCTTCACGCACCAGGTCGAGCGCGCAGTTGAGCGCAGTCTGTCCGCCCATGGTCGGCAGCAGCGCATCGGGACGCTCCCTGCCGATAATCGCCTCGACAGTCTGCCAGTTGATCGGCTCGATATAAATCGCATCGGCCATATCCGGGTCAGTCATGATGGTAGCCGGATTCGAGTTGACCAGAATCACCCGGTAGCCCTCTTCACGCAAAGCTTTGCACGCCTGCGCGCCGGAGTAATCAAATTCACACGCCTGGCCAATTACGATCGGCCCTGCGCCAATGATCAAGATGCTGTGAATGTCGCTGCGTTTAGGCATATGTTTTACTATTCTGTTTACTATTCTGTTTATTAAGCTGGATGTCTCAATCTACCCACCCTCCCTCGGGGTGAGGGAGATGGCTAAACATCTATTGGATCAACTCTTTCATCAAGTCAATGAAGTGGTCAAATACCGGCGCGACATCATGCGGGCCGGGACTGGCCTCAGGATGTCCCTGAAAACTGAAAGCTGGCTTGCTGGTGTGATGTATCCCCTGCAGGGAGCCGTCGAAGAGAGACCTGTGTGTTGCCTCGAGATGCGGCGGCAGGCTCTCTTCGTCTACTGCAAAACCGTGATTCTGGCTGGAAATCATCACTTCACCACTCTCGATGACCTGAACCGGATGGTTGGCGCCATGATGGCCAAATTTCATCTTCACAGTGCTTGCACCGCAGGCAAGCCCCAGCAACTGATGCCCAAGGCAGATGCCAAAGATCGGAATACCGGTTTCAAGCAGCTGCTGAATCGCCTCGATGGCATAGAGACAGGGCTCGGGATCACCCGGACCATTGGAGAGAAACACGCCGTCCGGAGACATTGCCAGCACATCCTGCGCCGGGGTCTGCGCCGGGACCACTGTCACCCTGCAGCCACGCTCCACCAGCATGCGTAAAATATTGCGTTTGACGCCAAAATCATAGGCCACCACATGAAAATCATGCCGGGCATCATCAACGAGCTGGTAGCCTTCATCGAGCGACCAGACACCCTCATCCCAGCAATAGCCGGCCGGGGTAGTGACCTCCTTTGCCAGATCCATACCTTTCAGGCCCGCAAAGGCCTGTGCGGCAGCCAGCGCCCTTGACTCGTCGATGTTTGAACCGGATATCAAACAGCCGTTTTGCGCACCCTTCTCGCGCAAAATTGTTGTCAGACGGCGGGTATCTATATTGGCAATGGCCACGATATTGTGGCGCTTGAGGTAATCCTGAAGCGACTCCTGACTGCGCCAGTTGCTGACGATCATCGGCAGGTCACGGATAATCAGGCCCGCGGCATGCACAGCTGAAGACTCTTCATCTTCACTATTGATGCCGGTATTGCCGATATGTGGATAGGTCAGAGTAACGAGTTGACGACGATAGGAGGGGTCGGTCAGAATCTCCTGATAGCCTGTCATCGACGTATTGAATACCACTTCGCCAACAGACTCTCCGTCAGCGCCAATCGATTCACCACGAAACAGACTGCCATCTTCCAGAACCAGAAGTGCGGAGTTATTCACCAGCCATCCTCTTAAAACAGGCACACAAAAAACGGGACTCCAAAGGAGTTGTCCCGTAAAAACCCAAATGGGTAAACTGATGGAATTTTACGTTAGTTACCCCTCCTTCGGCAAGAGATATTACCCTGAAAAACCGCAATGATAAGAATAACCACGGAACACATGGACAACACGGAATTTCTTCGTTTCCGTGTGTTCTGTGTGTTCCGTGGTCAGTATCTTGAGAGATTACACCACACTTCTCACCCACTGAATCAACTGCTGCGCCTGCATCGCACCCGCCTGGCGCGCCACCTCTTTGCCTCCCTTGAAGATGGCAATGGTAGGAATACTGCGAATATCGAACTGCGCCGCAAGATTCTGATTTTTCTCGGTATCAACTTTCAACAGCCGCACCTGCGGCTCCAGTTCTATCGCCGCCTGGGCAAACATCGGCGCCATCATTTTGCAGGGTCCGCACCACTCGGCCCAGAAGTCCACCAGCAGCGGCACATCCGAACGGCTGATTTGACGCTGAAAAGCAGC
>JAUXDV010000182.1 GCA_030620735.1 Gammaproteobacteria bacterium | reverse complement strand
CCTGCTTTTTCAGGCGCTGGCGGATATCCGCTTTTGCTTCAGCCAGCAGTGTGTCGCGGTCGATGGAGTCGAGGATCTCTCTGACGACCAGCTTTGGTCCGCCTTCACCCCAGGATTTTCCCTGCGCCAGGTAGCGCTCGGCAACCTGGCCGACGATGTAGGTGCTGTAGTAGGCCAGTACCCCCTGTGCTGTTCCGGTCAGCACTGCCGAGAGTCCGCCGGTGCCGAATTTGAGTGCCGACGAAAGCAGGTTCACCAGCCATACGGTTCCCATCAGCAGCGCCATCTGCGCACCAATTACCATCACCAGCTCTTTTGCCTCACCGCGATTCAGCGGCAGCCCATAGAGCCTGGAAAGATGCACGATCATGCTGACATCGACCACCACTGCTGCAACAAGGTCTGCCACAGGCACTGGATTGAGAGCAACTGCAACACCTTTAGCGATGCAGTAGGTGCGGATCATCTGCGCACCCAGGTGACGTTTGGCCTGCATGATGCGCTCACCGATCTGATCGCCGATATCACTGGCGAACAGCGTGGCATTGACGGCCGCGAGGGACTTACCCTCCTTCTCGAGGATCTGCCACAGGCGTGTGCGTACGGCCTCGACATCCACTTCCGGCTGCCGGGTGGTCTCGGTTTCGCTGCCATCCTCATCCACGCGGATGATGATCTGCCGCGAGGGATCCGCCGAGGCGGTGACGATATCCTCTTCATTGACCAATCCCGAGCTATGCCGTTTCAGTGACTCGAGAATCTCCTGCTGCTGCTGCAGCGAATAGCGGTCGATCTTGTTGAAGATCAGCAGCACCGGCAGATGGCGATCTTCCAGCAGTTGCAGTGCATTGCGCTCGGTTGCGGTCAGATCGCCATCGACCACAAACAGCACCAGGTCGGCCCTGCCCGCTACCTCTGCGGCTAAGCGTTCTCGCGCCTCACCCTCGACTTCGTTGATGCCGGGGGTATCCATCAGCAGCACATTGCCATCCCGGTATTCACTCCATTGTCCCATCGCCACTTCACGGGTCTCGCCATGGAGCGGACTCGTGGCGAAGCGGGTCCGGGCCAGCAGCGCGTTCAGCAGCGCTGATTTACCGACGCTGACGCGGCCGAATACGGCGATATGGATCTCCTCCTGCTCCAGCTTTCGAAGCAGCAGTTCAAGCTGCTGGTAGTCGCCGGCAAGCTCTTCTCGCACAGATTCTGGCACACGAGGATCTTCCAGCAGCTCGCGCAGGCTTTCGCGCGCCAGCTGCAGATGGTCATCGCCGCTGTTACTCCCGGTCGTTGCCGAGCTGTTTGATGGCCATTTTGGCATAGCGCTTTGCAGACGCTTCCAGATCGTCACCCAGATGTTCCTTAAAGTGTTGTGAAGCAACCAGTGGACGCAGTTCGCCACGTGACTGCAGGGAGCTGGCGACGGCATGCCCCAGCGTGTTGAAGATCATGCCATAGGCGACAGCATGCAGTAAGCCCCCGGTCAGTGTACCAACTCCGGGAAAAGCCTTGAGGCCGTTGCCGGCAATCGCCAGGATCAGCGCCACGCTCTTGCCGACATGCTTTTGCACCAGCTCGATCAGCAGATCCATATCCGCCTCGCGCGCCGGGACTTCGTAGAGGGTGGACAACGCCTTGATCATGCGCGTCGCGAGGAAACCCTGTATGAGCAGATCCGTGCCGGGAGCCACGGCCGCCATGGCGCCAACCACCGCCCTTTTGGTGTAGGTGGAGACCACCTTTTCCGCCTGTAGGGCGCGCTCTTCATTGATTGCAATATTCAGTTTATTCTGCGCCAGCACAAACACTGCAGAATCGCGCAACTCGTCGAGGACCCGGCCATGGGTGTCGATGATCTGCTGCAGCGCCGCTGCGAGTTTTTCCACCCGCGGAGGACGCGGGCGCATCACCCGCTCCTCGCTGCCGTCGGGAAGCTGGCGTATCACCAGCTCCTCGCCACTGGCAGTCACGTCCACCACCACCAGACCGGCAAAGCGCGTCTGAATGGAGTCATGCAAAAGCTGCAGATCCTCCGCACTAAACCACTCGGCCTTGTTGATGACCAGCAGCAGTGGTTTTTGCAACTCCTGCAGCCAACTCATGGCTTCGTATTCGGTGCGCGTCAGATCGCCATTGGTCACAAAGATGACGATATGGCTGCGCTGCGCCTCCTCGGCAGCAACCTGGTCGAGGCTGCCCTGTGCCTCATTGAGCCCCGGCATATCGGTGAGCACCAGCGCATCCCCGGCTGAACTTGCCCAGTGATACTCGTTGATCTCCCGGGTGCTGCCTCCACGCGCCGAGATCTCAACCTGCGCATCGGGAAGCAGCGCCTTGATCAGCGTGGACTTGCCGCTGCTGATCTCGCCAAACAGGGCGATGTAAATGACCCCCGCCTGTTTGCGGTGTTGCAGTTTTTTTAGCTCCTGTTCGACCTTCGCGGTGCTGACGCCCTGCTCTTGCGCCTGCAGCAGCTGCTTCTCAAGCTCTTCCCGGGTCAGCGGCTGTTGATCTTCCGATTGCTCTAACCTTTTTCCGGATGGGCGCAGCAACCGCCATAGCACGGCTACAGTTACCACGAGCAACAGCAGAATGACAGCAAGATAGAGCAGCATGACCCAGGCGGGCTGTGCATCCAGCTGTTGCACCAGCTGCAGAAAGGCCCCGGTCACCCAGGTCACCAGCAGGATTGCCAACAGCAGAAGCAGCAGTATTGCAGCGATCACCGCGATTTTCAGTCGTCGTTTAACAGCCATATTTCATTGATCGGATTCTTATCCACAGACCCTGTGGGTAACTCTGTTGAGAACTTCTGTAATCTCACCTCTGATCGTGCTATTTACTAGCTCTTGCCTAGATTGTATTATTTCTATACAATGTCATTATTCTTATTATTTTTCAATTAGTTGCAATTGTTTTTTATTGTTATTTATGTAATTTTTCATCTAACTGTCACATTTTCACTCCCTGTAAAGCGGCTTGTGGAAAAGTGCATTGGGCAGCCACTACTCCTTGCCAAAACCTCCACCTCCCGGAGTTTCGATGCTCAGCTGGTCGCCGGCATCGACATGCAGATGCACTTGGCCGGTAGCTCGACGCCATTCAGCAGACTCGATCACTTCGATCGGTGTATTCAGGGTGTTGGTCATGTGCGTCTGCACCGCTGAGAGTCCGTGGTCAGTTGATCCAGCCCCCATGCCGCCGCCAATGGTCTTATAATAGTCCCACACCCTACCATGATCCGAACCCATGGCAAGATTATTCATGCTGCCGTGGCTGGCTGCGGGAATGCGATCAGGGGCACATCCGACAGGTGGGTTCCGCCGAGAGAGGGATCGTTGAACACCACCATGTCACCCTCTCGCCACTCCAGTCTGTCGATGACATCGCGCATCGCATAGGCCATACTGCCGAGATGCACCGGGATATGCGCAGCCTTCGCGCACAGGTCACCGTTAAGATCAAAATGGCACAGGAGAAATAAGCCTGTTACGAATATTGGGAGAGAAGGCTGTGCGTCGAAGCACCACGCCCATTTCGTCGCAAACGGCATTCAGGCGGCTGGAGAAGAGTGTCAGTTCAATCGCATTCATACATTGACAATATACCAGCAATCTGGGATGTTGAATAACCAAGCTGATCTATTTCTGAGAGGATCAAAACATGCCACACGCCATGGCGGACTTTCAAGTCGCCGACCACATGATGCGCTACAGTCAGTTCGTGCCGCGCCTCTACAACCTGTGCAAATCATTGGGCTTCGAGGCAGGCCGCATCATGCCGTCGCGCGCCTTCTGCTCCGACGAGAGCCAGGGCTACCCGATCATCCTGATCGCCAAGCACTTCGGCACCTTCCCCTTCAACCATGGAATGGTCGGTGGCATCGTCGCCACCGACCGCCACGGACCGCATGCGCACCACGGCAAGGACCTGGTTATCATCCAGGCGAGTCATGTCGGCTACGACCCGGAAAAGCAGGAGTGGGGAACCTATCGCCGCCTGCAGATGGACAAGGAGGTGCTCACTTCCGCCTGCGGCAAGATCTGCGGCATCCTTGACTGGTATCAAAATGAGTACCTGTTTGCCCGTGAAAATATCTATTTCACCCGTCTCGACGGCACCCCCATCATCGTCATAGACAACCAGTTGCTGAATCTGGATCGCGAACAGGGTCTGTTCCTGCGGCTGGATAAAATGGTCATTGCCGGCGAGGCAGGCGGGCTCTCCGAACCACTGCGCGTCTACAGCACCGCCAAGGGTTATCGCATCCACTCCGAGCTGCTGAAGCATATCAACACCTCGGAACTTGAGGAGGGAAAACACACCCCCATCGGGGAGATCCTCACCGCCGACATGTTCGACTTCAGACAACAGATCGGCAACGAGGATGAAGAGGGACGCACCCACCTTGAGCAGAATCTCGGCTTCGCCATGCCGGCCATCGTCACTGCGGACTCCCCTCCCCTGGCCGCTGCCCTGGCCAACACCCA
>JAUXDV010000210.1 GCA_030620735.1 Gammaproteobacteria bacterium | reverse complement strand
GTGTTGGTGCGCCGCAGTGTGCCACTTCGCTGGGGATCCCAGTACTTCTCGATATAGAGACTATCCTCTTTGAGCTGGGAAAAGATACGCAGCGCCCTGACTTTCGAGGTGCTGGTGATTGCGATGTGAATACGTTCACCGGCAACAGTGAAAGTGGTGGAGTAGACCGGATCGTTTTTTGTGCAGGCAGGCAGAAACAGGAGGCTGGCTGTCATCAGGAGTGGAGCGATATATTGTCTGTTATTAAACATTATAATCTATAATATCAAATAGTTGCTTGCTAATATTCATGTTAAATTGAGAGTCTATTTCGCGAATACATGTCGGGCTGGTGATGTTGATTTCAGTGAGGTAATCTCCAATGACATCAAGTCCTGCAAAAAGGATATTGTTGCTTTTCAACCAGGGACCGATTTCGGCGGCAATCCATTTGTCATGTGCGGAGAGCGGCTGTCCCTCTCCTCTGCCCCCGGCTGCAAGATTGCCGCGGAACTCCCCTTCACGGGGAATGCGCGCCAGCGCATAGGGAACAGGATCGCCGTTGACCATCAGGATGCGTTTATCGCCGGCGTTGATTTCGGGAATAAATCGCTGCGCCATGACATAGAGGGAGCCGCGTTCGGTAACCGTCTCCAGGATGACACTGAGATTGAGATCATCAGCATTGGCGCGAAAAATTGAGTCGCCGCCCATGCTGTCGACCGGTTTGACAACGGCTTGCTGCTCAGCATGTACAAAATTCTGCAAACGCTGCATATCGCGCGTCACGATGGAGGGAACGCAGCATTGCGGAAAAAGCGCGGTGGCCAGCTTCTCGTTGTAATTACGCAATGCGGCGGGGGGGTTGACGATCAGCGTTCCGCGACGTTCCGCCGCTTCAAGCAGGTAGGTGGTGATGATGTATGTCAGATCGAAGGGAGGATCCTTGCGCATCATGATGACATCCAGCTCATCCATGGGACGCTCGCGGCTTTCAGTGATCTCAAACCAGTTGTCCGGATTGTCTGCAACAACGATGCGGTGCTGCCTGGCCCATGCCCTGTCACTCTGTAGCCACAGATCCGAGAGTTCCATATACCAGAGTTGATGCCCGCGCCGCTGCGCTTCCAGCATCATGGCAAAGGTGCTGTCCTTGTGAATCTTTATCTGCTGTACGGGGTCCATAACGAACCCGATGGAGAGTGACTTCATTTATCGATTGAATCTTCTGCGACAGGATGTACTATTGTGCCACAATAGAAAGGGAGTTTCTCCTGTGTGATCAGTTTGTTTCCTATCCAATAACATATCATTATTTACAAAGGCGGCGTCAGATCATGAGAGTAATACAGGATTCAAGCACATCATTGCGCGCACTCTCTGTGCTTCTTGTTCTCCTGTTGCTGGCGATCCTGGTGGTGTTTCTACTCCTTGCCGCGAGTGAAACTGCGCATTTTACTGCGATGCTGCATGACGGCGCAGGCGTGCTATCCGACGAGGCAGGCGCCGCCCGGGTTCAGGCTGGTCTCCGCCTGCTGTTTCTGTTGGGAGCTGTCGCACTGCCGGTGGCGGTCATACTGATCAGTATCATCTCGCGTGGCGCCCGTTTACGTGAATATCAGCATGCTGCCGAGCTTGAGCAGCGTCAAATGGAAATTGAGATGCTGCGTGCTGCGGAAAGCACGCTCAGCGCAACGCAACGCAAGCGGTCGGCAGGGATTGACGAGGCAAACAAACAGATCATTGCTGCGGAAAAAACCTGTCGCGAAATTTCGCAGCGACTGCTGGATGGAAGCCGCTTTGAGACCGCGCATCTGCTTGCCGCCGGTAGCAGTATCGCCGGGGCGGCTACTGTGATGGATGAGATGGCAGAGCATGCCGGGGAGTCTGCGGAAGTTGCAAATGAGTCGATGCAGATGGCTGCCGATGAAACAAACATTCAACAGACACTCTACTACCTTGCAGATCTGTCACGGCGGATGGCGCAGGTCTCGCAACGGCAATCCACTTCCGTTGCAGGCGTGGGCAAGTCGATTGAATCGATCAGCGAGATATCAGGCAGGAATACAGAGAGCGCCGCTGTGCTGAGCTCACTTGCGGATGATCTGAAAAAGTTCGCAGAAAAATAAAGTTTGCAGTCTTTAGTTGGCAGTCGGCAGCAAAACCAGAAAAGAAAGTTTGCAGAAAAACAAAGTATGCAGTCGTCAGTAGGCAGTTTGCAGCAAAAAAAGTTCGCAGTATGAAACAAACCGATTAGACTTTTGCCAACTGCCAACTGCCAACTGCCAACTGCCAACTGCCGACTGCCAACTAATGACTTATTCTTGTAGCTGAATCTGCTGCAGCACTGACTCCTGCAGCAGACGCTGCTGCTTGTCGCTGAGCGGTTGATTGTTAATATCGGTGATAAAAAAACTGTTGTCCACATCTGCGCCAATAGTGGCGACTTTTGCACTGCAAAGACGGATATTGCATCTGCTGAAAGCGAGCCCGATCTTTGCAAGCAGGCCCGGACGATCCGCCGTCAGTATGCGCATGATGGTTCTTTGTTTGGAGTCATCCTGACTAAAGTTGATGCGTGTTTCTACATCGAAATGACGCGACTCCCTCGAGCGGAAATCCGAGCTGCTCGCTCTCAGAGGTGCACTCTCCTGCAGTCGCTGCAACAGTCGTTGTTTTATTTCGTTCTCCCTGATCTCGCCGGAAATTGCTGAGCCATCCCCCTCCAGCACGACAAAACTATTGATGGAAATACCGTCGTTGGCTGTCTCGATACGGGCATGTACGATATTCAGTCCAAGCTGATCCAGCAGGCCGATTGTAACGGCGAAGAGATTATCCCGGTCCTGATCGATGATCAGAATTTCACTGCCACCATGAGAGTCATTCGTTACGATATGCAGCTGTGGAGTCGTCTGTCCAGCATGCTCAAACAGCAGGGATGTCTGCCACACGATGCCGTCAACACTATTTTGCAGAAAGTAGTTGTCGCTCATGGAATCCCAGTGTGCGGTGATTCTATTCTCGGCATAACGCTGCCGCAGTTGCAGCAGAGCCTGTTTCTTATTCTCTGCAATTTGACGGCTGTGGCGTGTGTGGGCATCTATATCCGTGGTTAGCGCAAGATGCGTCGATCTGTGCAGCTGTCCCAGCAGGGAGTCTTTCCAGCTGTTCCAGCGTTTTGGATTGGTGGCGCGCATATCGGCGACTGTTAGCAGGTAGAGGTAATCCAGACGCTCCGGTGTTTCTACATGTCGTGCGAATTCATGGATAACCGATGGATCTTCAATATCTTTGCGCTGGGCAGTCATCGACATCACAAGATGCGTGCGCACCAGCCATGCAACAAGACGGCTCTCTTCCTCATCGAGTCCGTGTTGACGGCAGAATTTATAGGCAACCGCCTCGCCAAGTTGTGAGTGATCGCCGCCGCGCCCCTTGGCAATATCATGGAAAAGCGCAGCCAGCATCAGCAGCTCTTGTTTTGGAATTCGTGCTATGACGTCAGAGCATAACGGGAATTCATCATAATATTTTGCAACGGTAAAGCGCCTCAGGTTGCGGATCACAAAAAGCGTGTGTGTGTCGACCGTGTAGACGTGAAAGAGGTCATACTGCATTCTGCCGACAATATTGGAAAAGTCCGGAATATAGGCGGCGAGGACGCCGTAGCGGTTCATGCGGCGCAGTGCGTGGAAGACACCCTGCGGCTGTTTCAGAATTTCCAGGAAGAGCTGTTGCGCCTTGTGACTTGTGCGCAGCCTGCTATCGATCAAATGCAGATGCTCACGAATCTGGCGAATGGTGGAGGCACGCACTCCCTTGATACTGCTGTCCTGCGTCATCAGCAGAAACAGCTCCAGCATGATAGTCGGGCGATGGCTAAAGAGCTGCTTGTCGCGCACTTCGAGGAAGTCGTTGCGTGTTTGAAAACGGTTGTTGATGATGCATGGCGGCTGCAGCTTGTTTTTCAGCAGAATGGTCTCCTGAAAATATTG
>JAUXDV010000091.1 GCA_030620735.1 Gammaproteobacteria bacterium | reverse complement strand
TACAGCACCATGACTTATTTCAGCTGGTTTTCAGAGTGGTTCGGCTGGGAACGAAACTACTACGACCAGGTGATCCATTTACTCTTCGCTCTGATGGTGTTCGTGCCATTTTTTGAAATCTTTTACCACCAGGGTGTTTCCAGAAAATTAAGCTATTTGCTCGCGTTTTTATTCATCACCAGTGTCGGCGCCTGGTATGAACTCCTGGAGTGGATCACCATGGTGTTGTTTTGCAAACAAGCGGAAGAGGTTTGTTTCGAGGCTGTCACCCAGGGGGATATCTGGGACGCACAAAAAGATATTGCCTATGCCATTATCGGTGCGATGATTGCCTTGCTGCTACATCATTTATGGGGCAGCAAAACAAGTCGCGAAGCTGTTCGGACTCGTCGCTGATTTGAACCTGCCAGGTCCCCGCCACACAAAACAAAAAAACTTAACATTTTATATTTCCTCTTTGCTGTATTTCAACTTGCTGACAGTTGCCATCCACTTCGGGCGACAGTGATGCCGGCGGTTAGGGTGAAACGCAGCGAGTCTTCTACCGATATCCCGGTTGGCTGGAAAAACTTTTGACAGTGTGGTCAATCGTCATATAAGTGACAAGATTTGCCATGCTGGCTCCCATTGATCCCCATGCCTGGCGTCGTGCGTAACGTTTACTTTGCCCTTTGAAGCCGGTAGAGTTTGTATTGTGTCTGGCTCCATTCCCAACCCACCCGATCACTCAGGGGTGGATGTTTCGACCAGGCTTGTATTGTAGCAGCGCCCAGGTTGACCTCCAGGATCCGCACCCAGTCAGTGGTTGCGATCATCACCAGGTAACGCTCGTAGGTGTCTTTCAGCTCAACCAGGTGGTAGATGTTGGGTGTGGGGTAGACCCTGAGTCGATTTGGCAGCGGGACGGCAAACTGTAGGGGCATGTAAAATTCCCGTTCGAAGCTGGAGCGCGCGAAGAAAGCCAATCCTTTGGACTCAGGCAGCAATTCTTCATCGATATAGCATTTGATTGCAGCGATCGAGTCTTCGAAATCGTCAAGATCACTGCCGTCAAGTATCTGCCGCAGGAGATCCGCACGTTTGTCGATCATTTCCCTGGCCTTGTTATCCCCATGTTCAAGATTGAGATAAAAACTCACAAATGGTGTATTGAATGCTTCGATGCTGGCGAGAGTCACGATGATATCTCTCAGCTCTTCGAGTGTGGTCAGATGTGCCATATTCATTGCTCCTGAGTTGAAAACCGTCTTGCTTTACTCATCACCACCCATAAATCCCAGCAGGTGCAGCAGGCTGGTGAACCGGTTGAAAATGCGGTTTCTACTTGATAAGCAGTCATACTAGGAGGGATTGAACATCTTGAAAATTCGATTATTATTGCTATACTATTCGTAATTTTCGAAGTAATGGCAGCCCGATGGTTAACTACAAGCATCTACGCTACTTCTGGATAGTGGCCCGGGAGGGTGGAATCGCCAGGGCCAGTGAACGGCTGAACCTGACGCCACAGACAATCAGCGGACAGCTGAGCCTGCTGGAGGAGCATCTTGGGGTAGATCTGTTTATCCGGGTTGGACGCAACCTGGAACTCACCGAGACCGGACGACTGGTGTTGAGCTATGCCGATGAAATTTTCTCGCTCGGTGGTGAATTGGAAGAGATGATCCATCAGCTGCCGGAAGGCCGTCCCCAGCTGTTTAGGGTTGGTGTGGTCGATGTGCTTCCCAAGTCCATTGCACATCGTATTCTCAAGCCTGCGCTGCAAATGCCGGAGCCGGTGCGCATGATCTGCCGCGAGGCGAGCCTCGATACGCTATTGGCGGAACTGGCCGTGCACCGCCTTGATCTGGTGCTGGCCGATCGTCCTATCCCTTCTACGGTCAGTGCGCGGGGCTTCAGCCACAAGCTCGGCGAGTGCGCGATCAGCTTCTTTGCCACGGAGAAACTGGAAAAAATTCTGAAAGGTGATTTCCCACGCTGCCTGGATGGTGCACCGCTACTGTTGCCCGGCAGCGGTACTCAGCTGCGTTCCGGTATTGACCGGTGGCTGGACAAACATCGCATCCATCCGCGTACGATTGCCGAGTTTGATGACAGCGCACTCATGAAGGCTTTTGGACAAGAGGGAGCAGGTATCTTTATCGCGCCCGCTGTGATCGAGGCAGAGGTGGAATGGCAGTACCAAGTGACAGCGATTGGCCGGACTGACGAGGTGAAAGAGCGTTTCTATGCCATATCCGTCGAGCGCCGGGTGACACACCCTGTGGTCGCAGCAGTGATGGAGGAAGCCCGTGAGTTGTTGTTTGCCGAGGAATAGTTGTTAGACGATGGAAGCCCACGACTTTTTTCTGACTCTTCTCATCATTCTGCTGGCGGCGCGGATATTCGCCGAGCTGGCCACGCGCCTGCAGGCGCCTTCGGTGATCGGAGAGCTGTTTGCCGGCGTGGTGTTAGGACCCAGCCTTTTGGGATGGATCGAACCGACGCATGCAATCCAGCTGATGGCGGGAATTGGCATTATCCTGTTGCTGTTCGAGGTGGGACTGGAGACGGATGTCAAACGTCTGGTGCGCACCGGTCTGGAATCCGTGCTGGTGGCTTTGGCGGGTTTTATACTGCCACTGTTGCTTGGATTTGGTTTGGCCTACTGGCTGTTCGATCTGTCACTATTGGTTTCGCTGTTTATCGGCGGCACGCTGACAGCAACCAGCATTGGGATTACCGTGCGGGTGCTCAGTGATCTTAAACGTCAGCATTCGAAAGAGGGCCAGATTGTCCTGGGTGCAGCGGTGCTGGATGATGTCATGGGGGTAGTGCTGCTGGCGCTGCTTTATGAGTTCTCCATCGGTGGTGGCGTGAGTTTGGTGAATACCGGCAAGGTGCTGATCTTCGTGGCGGCATTTTTTGTGCTGGCGCCGGCGGCCGCCAAGCTGATGTCCGTGGTCATCAAACGCTTCGATGCAAGCAGCGAAATCCCCGGGTTGATTCCAACGACCATTGTCTCTTTGGTGCTCTTTTTCGCCTGGCTGGCTCATGCTGTCGGTGCACCGGAACTGCTGGGAGGTTTCGCTGCCGGGTTGGCATTATCACGGCGATTTTTTCTGCCCCTGGGCGCAGCGCTGCATGCCGATGAGGCCTTCGCAGAGCGAATCGAAACACAGATGAAACCCATTGTGCAACTTTTCACACCGATCTTTTTTGTCATGGTGGGATTGTCGTTGAATCTACGCGAGATCGACTGGGGCTCGCCCTTCATCTGGCTCTTCTCCCTGTCCCTGCTGGTTGCTGCAATTGCGGGAAAACTCATTGGCGCCCTGTTGGTGAAAGAGAGCTGGCCGAGACGCTGGATGATCGGCACGGCGATGATTCCGCGTGGAGAGGTGGGCCTGATCTTTGCTGAATTGGGCCGGGAGAGCGGGATTTTCAATAACGAGATCTATGCCGGCATGGTCATCGTCATTGCCCTGACCACGTTGCTGCCACCCTTCATCATGAAGTGGTACTACGGGCGTCATGGAGCGCAGATGCTGTAGCCGATTGCAGTCTGGATGCCCCGGTGCTGGCCCGGAGTGATGATCTCATTCAGCAAAAAATCGAAGAGCATCTGCGCTCCCATGTTGCTGATCAGATTGATGCTTTCACATCTATGCTGTCTATGATCGAAGTGCGCATGGCGCTGCTATTTGGGTTGAATATGGTCGCTGATGAGGGTAAGGAGTGATATGAGACGTTTCAAAAACATCCTTTTTGTAGCTGATTCCGGGCTGAAGAGTAGCGATGTGTTCGAGCGGGCCGTTTCTTTGACTGAGAACAACCAGGCCAGCCTCACTGTCGTTGATGTGATCCCGCGTATCACTGCAGGTATCGGAATGCCGGATGGGGGTCCGATCTCTACCGATCTGCAAGCTGCGATGATGAGTGCACATGAACAACAACTGGAATTTCTGGTAGAGCCTTATCGTGAGAGAATCGATATTAAAACCAGGGTATTAAACGGGGTGCACTTCCTGGAAATCGTCCGCGAGGTGTTGCGCAACGGACATGATCTAGTGATCAAAACCCCCGAAACCTGGGCATGGCTAGGCCGATTTTTCGGCAGTGATGATATGCACCTGTTGCGCAAGTGTCCGTGCCCGGTCTGGATTATTAAGCTTCAGGTGTCAAAATCATACCGACGCGTCCTGGCGGCGGTTGATGTAGGCGGCGCATATCCAAAGGCGGAGTTGGAATCAAGAGATGCGCTGAACCGGAAGATTCTTGAAATGGCCGGTTCTCTGGCGCTATCCGACTTTGCCTCGTTGCACATTGTGCATGTATGGGAGGCGATTGGCGAGAGCGTCATGCACGGTGCATTTATGCATATTCCAGAGGATGAAATTAAGGCCTACGTCGAACAGGAAAGGCGGCTGCACGAGGCCAGTTTGGATGGGTTGATGCGCGAGGTGACCATCAATATGGGGAAGGACGCCGTCGAATATCTCCAACCCCGAACGCATCTGGTGAGAGGGTGGGCTCGTAAAGAAGTTCCGGCGCTGGCCAAGCGGATCGAGGCAGATCTTGTCGTCATGGGGACTGTGATCCGCACCGGCATTCCAGGATTTATTATGGGCAATACCGCTGAGACGATTCTGAACCAGATCGATTGTTCAGTACTTGCGATCAAGCCGCCCGGCTTTGTAACGCCGGTCACTCCGGAAGAGTGAATGCCTATGGATGTTTTGTATTTGAGTATGGCGCTGTTGGATATCATCCAAAGTGAGAGCAAGCATGTTCTAATGTAGATAATTAGGGGATTTGTTGAAGGGTTTCATTCATGGAGTCCAGCGCTTGGCTATCAGGTTTGGATAAAGCACATTATCCAACTGTCAACGCCGGTCTTCTGGAGTATGTGGACTTTCTCTCAACCGGCGAGAAATCGCCTGGGGTCATCTTTGATCTGGGGATTTTCGCTGACCCTGCTGGTAGCAGTGATTGTTGCTACTGACAGGCATGCTCCCCATGCGCATCATGGAAAAGATCTGGTAATTATTCAAGCTAGTCATGTGGGTTATGACCCAAAAAAAGGTAGATTTGGAGTTTATCGCAGATTACAGGCTGATATTTTTCGTTGTGGCCGGTCAGTAGTTGCGGTTAAGGAGCTCAAAGATACTGGCGACAGAATGATGTTCGCGCCGGTGAGGTATTGAAGATTCCTGTAGAGTTGATCTGGATTAGCTGATTTTTTCGGTCATCGTCTATACTGCGATATGTAGAATTATCTATATCCTTCGAACAGGAGACGCCATTATGAAAAAAACATCACTGATATTCAGCATGCTGCTGATCTTGTCTGCAATGCATAATGCAACTGCGTGGTCATCCTGGTCTTCCTGGTCACAATATCCACAGGGCCCGCAAAACTACCAGCAATGGAACAGCAATTCACAGCTATCCACCGGCTTTCAGATTCAGCATTTTTCTGCACTGGATGGCTATCATATCCGGATTGTATCAATGGGGCGAAATGCTGATCAGATCAACATCAATGTTGAAGGCAGACGCATCACCATCAGCAGCCTTAAAGTTCAACAAGATCAATCCGGAGGGGTGCGGATAATGCAATCCGGTCACTTTTCACAATGGATAGACTTGCCTATGGATGCTGACATGCAATCGATGCGCCGCAGACAGAGCCAGGGAATGATCGAGATTTTCGTGCCATGGATTCGCTGAATGACAGCTGTCATGAGGTTCTGTCAGTTACTGAATTCGTCTGAAGCCATTCCTGCAGGGGTTGCACATCTCCGGCTGTCTGCATATCACCACCGAGACAGCCAATCTCACACGCACTTTGCAGGCGGGAGGCGCCGACGTGGTGCTCTGCGCCAGCAATCCGTTGAGCACCCAGGACGATGTCGCCGCTGCCCTGGTCAATGAATATCAGATTCCGGTGTTTGCAGTGCGAGGTGAAGATGATGAGTGTTATTATCGCCATATTCACCGCGCCCTGGATCACAATCCGGTGATCACGCTTGACGACGGCGCCGATCTTGTCAGTGAAATGCATCAACATCGCAGAGAGCTGCTGGCGAATATCCTGGGCAGCACAGAAGAGACCGCCACGGGTGACAAACATGTTCTTGACCACTCCCATTTCGAGGTGATGAAGGATGGTTGTGTGATCGCCAATTCAGGCCACTTCAATGTCGAAATCAATATCCCGGCCCCGGAGCAGCGCAGCTATCTGGCATCATGGCGGGAAGGCACATGACGCAGGCGCCGTTGCCACCTTGATTTGTTGGGAGCGTGGCTTGATTTTACTCATCGACGGGATCTTTATCTGCAAATCATCTACACGCTGATAACAATAATGATCAGCGCCGTACCTGCGGCGATTGCCAGGGCCCGCAACCCCGACCACAGCCAGAACTCCCTGCTGAGTCTGGCCAGCAACACGCCAAGCAGGAACATCAACAGCAGGGCGATGAGCGAGGCAAGCAGGAAGGGTGACAAGGGGAGGGCGATACCCTGCTGTGCCATCCACAGCGGCGTCATGATCGTCAACGAAATCAGCAGGGGCGACATGCCGTTGACCAGTGCGACGACAACCGGGACAAGACGGCTTGCACGGCCGACATCCGAATTTCCAAGGTCAGCAATCAGGGCCTGCTCCAGTTCATGCAGCTCCTTTTTTCTTTCAGCTGACTCGCTCAGATAGGCGCTGCTCAAGCCGCTCATGCACAATGCCACCGCTGCGCCAAGGCAGGCTTTGATCGCAACAGATACATCCACATGCTCGCTGAGGAAAAAACCTATCATCAATCCCAGCATGGTGAGGGCGCCATCGAAGCCGTTGGTGATAAAATAGCGCCTGGCAATGCCCCGTGCACCCTGCACATGCAATAACAGGCGATGCAACTCCCCACTTTGCATCAGGATGCGTTACCCGCGTCACTCTGTTCACCGAGCACTTCTACCGCGTCGATGCTGTGCAGCGTTGCGCCCATTTCGCTGATGCGTTGTGAGATCGCATCGAAGTCAATCTCTCCGCCCTCGATCACCAGCAGAATACTCTCTGTTTTTTCATCGACCGCATCAACGATCACCTGAACGCGCATCCCCTGGCTCAGATCAGCCACCGCAGCAGCAAACTCCAGGGCATTGGGGCGATGGGGTTTGAGGACATCCAACGTGATTTTTTGAATAGTTGCCATGATCTCTCCGCTTGCTCATAAACGCTCAGGCAGGTGGGTGCGGATTTCACGGGAATCATATTGTCCCAGGTTCTTTACGATCTCGGTAATCGTCACATCCGTCAATGAGCCGAGCTGATCTTTCAACAGGCCGATAAAATGAGGGCCTGCAACCAGCAGCAGCTGGTTACAGTGGCCGGCTTTACAGGCTGTCCGCAGATGGTCGCCGACCTGCTTGGCGAAACGGATGGCCTCCTGCTCTTTTGGCTCCACCGATGACCCCATGGAGTGGCGTCCCTGGCCGCTGCTGTCAAAACTGCGCCCCGGACGGTCCGAGCCCAGTGTTTGCGCCTGGTCGCGACCTGCCGGATGATCCAGTTGTTCCAGCTCCTGTAATTCACCGCGCG
>JAUXDV010000162.1 GCA_030620735.1 Gammaproteobacteria bacterium | reverse complement strand
ACATTCAACAGCGAAAGCCGTCCATTTCCGTTTGGCGCCTGGCCGGATGGCGTCCCCCGGCATCCATGAGATAGCCTATACTTCGTTAAAACTGCACATATCCTGAGGAGGAGAGCATGAGCACCAATGACAAAGGAATGAGTCTGACGCTGAAGGTATTGATTGGAATGGTTACCGGTATTCTTGTCGGCCTGGCGATCAACCTGGGCGGCATGAATGCCGAGGGGTCATTTATCAATGAATACATCGTCGGCGGGCTGTTTCATGTTGTCGGCAAGATGTTCGTCAGCGCCCTGAAAATGCTGGTGGTGCCGCTGGTTCTGCTGTCATTGATCAGCGGTGTTTGCGGTATCGGCAATCTGAGTACGCTGGGACGCGTGGGTGGCAAGTCGTTTGCCCTCTATATGCTGACTACCGCCATTGCCATTGCTTCGGCGATCGGACTTGCAATCATCGTGGCGCCGGGTAAAGGCATGAACGCGGAAACATCAGCCATCTTTATTGGCAAGGAGGCGCCGCCGCTGACCGATGTGCTGATCAATATCGTGCCGACCAACCCGGTTCAGGCGCTTGCATCCAGTGAGATGCTGCAGATCATCTTCTTCGCCATTCTTCTCGGCGTCAGCATCCTCATGGTTGGAAAAAAAGCGAAGGATCTGATGAAGGGGGTCGAGATCGGCAACGAAGTGATGATGAAGATGGTGCATATCATCATGAGCATTGCGCCCTATGCCGTCTTCTGCCTGATTGCGCAGTCCATGGCCGAGCTTGGCCTCGATCTTCTCGGTCATTTGGCGGGCTATGTGCTGGTGCTGGTTGCAGCCCTGATGCTGCATCTGTTTGTCACACTGATGATCATCTTAAAGGTGTTTTCCGGATTGAATCCCTTTATCTTCCTCAAAAAAATGCGCAGTGTGCAGGTGTTCGGGTTCAGCACCGCCAGCTCCAATGCCACCATCCCGGTGACTCTGCGCACGGTTACCGAACGCCTTGGCGTAGACAACTCTGTCGCCTCGTTCACCGTTCCTTTCGGCGCCACCATCAACATGGATGGCACGGCGATCATGCAGGGCGTTGCGACTGTATTTATCGCCAATGTCTACAACGTGGAACTGGGAGTGATGGGGTACCTGACTGTTATCTTGATGTCGGTGCTGGCGTCTGTCGGCACCGCCGGGGTTCCCGGTGTGGGCCTGATCATGCTCTCCATGGTCTTTACCCAGGTGGGTCTTCCTGTCGAAGGCATCGGACTGATCCTCGGCGTCGATCGTCTGCTGGACATGATTCGCACGGCAGTCAACGTCTCGGGTGACGCTGCGGTCTCTTCGATCGTTGCAAAAAGCGAGGGCAAGATGGATGTCGCCGTTTTTAACGACCCTGATGCCGGTTTAGTCGATGATGCCGATCTCGATATCGATGAAGCCCTGGAACTGGAGATGGCCGAGGTCATACATGAAACGCATGACCAGCAGTAGCTGATACGGAATTCAGGGCGGTTTTCTGCATTTCCGAATTTTGTCTGCTATTTTTCTGTAGACGTTAGATGGGAACTAATTTGTCTGATCTGTGTCTAAAATAAAATCGCTGTAAATAATTAAATACATTATGAGTTGTTTTATGAAGACCAGGACATTGATGAAATCCCTCCACAATGGATGGCGCAGATATCTCCCGCTGCTGGCGGCAGTCATGCTGATCGGCGGCTGTGCTGACAGCTATCGCACCAGTGATGTGACTCCTCCTGAAACTATCGCTGCTGCAGAAAAAAAGGATCTGTTTGAATTGACAGGAATCGGAACAAAACACACCATGACGGTGACCGCGTCCGCCTATAACTCACTGCGCGGTCAAACCTCCGGGAATCCATCGATCGCCGCCTGGGGGGACAAGCTGCGCCCGGGCATGAAGGTAATTGCCGTCTCGCGTGACTTGCAGAGAATGGGATTGGGACATAAGGCCCAGGTCAAAATTAAGGGTCTGCCGGGGACCTACCTGGTGCTTGACAGGATGCATCACCGTTGGCAGAAAAAGATCGATATCTATATGGGAACCGACCGCTCCAGGGCGATGCGCTGGGGCAAGCGTAAGGTGGAGATCACCTGGTTTGAAAAGCAGAATGTTGCCGACAATGTTCAACAAACCGCTCCTGAAAGCTAAAATCTAAAACAAGACATAAAGGGACAGTAAATGGGAACAATGGGAACAGTAGTCATTGTCATTCTGGTGATCATCGCAGCAGCGGTGCTCTATATCATCAGTATCTTCAACAATCTTGTGACGCTGAAAAATCGATACAAGAATGCGTTCGCACAGATCGAGGTGCAGCTGAAACGCCGCTATGACCTGATTCCCAATCTTATTGAAACAGCCGGGTCATACATGAAGTATGAGAAAGAGACCCTGGAGGCGGTTGTCAATGCGAGAAACACAGCAGCACAAAGCCTGAAAAAAGCCGCTGCAGACCCGGCAAGCCCTGATGCCATGAAATCACTGGCAGGCGCCGAACAGCAGCTTTCCGGCGCCATCGGCAGACTCAATGTCGTCATGGAGGCCTATCCGGACCTGAAGGCCAGCCAGAACATGATGCAGTTGACTGAAGAGCTCACCAGCACCGAGAACAAGGTCTCATTCGCACGCCAGTTGTTCAATGACCAGGTGATGGCCTACAACACCTACAAACAATCTTTTCCTCCAGTGCTGTTTGCCGGCGCCTTTGGTCATCCGGATGATGCAACCCTGCTGGAATTTGAAGACAGCGACACAATACAGGCTGCTCCTCAAGTCTCTTTCTAGCATCCTCCCCGGCTACCGTGATGGACTTCTTCAGCGCCCAGGAGGCAGCGCGCAAACAAACCACGCTGATGATCTCGCTGTTTGCACTTGCAGTGCTGGTGCTGGTCGTGCTGACGAACCTGTTTCTGATGGCCGCCATGGCGATAGCTGGTGGAGAGTCAGATCCCGGACATTCCCCCGGTGTAGACACTTTCATGCGGCAGTTCAGCTGGGTGCGATTCTTTGCAGTCGGCGCTGCTGTTGCAGTCGTTATCCTGCTGGGCAGCCTGTTTCGATCCTGGACCATGGGCAGGGGCGGCAAAGCAGTCGCAGAGATGATGGGGGGCGCGCTGGTGAGTCAGAACAGTGCGGATCCGGATCATCGCAGACTTTTGAATATCGTCGAAGAGATCGCCATCGCATCCGGTACACAGGTCCCGCTGGTCTATGTCATGCAGCATGAGCCGGCGATCAACGCTTTTGCCGCAGGCATCACCAGTGGGGACGCGGCTATTGTGGTTACCCGCGGCTGTCTCCGGCAATTGAATCGAAGTGAACTGCAGGGAATCATCGCGCATGAGTTCAGCCATATCCTCAACGGGGATATGCGCCTCAACATGCGCCTCATCGGCATCCTGTTCGGCATCCTCATGCTCGGCCTGATTGGCCGTTTTTTGATCCGTATTTCAGGCAGTTCACGCTCATCCTCTAAACCGGGGAATGGACTGCCGTTGATAGCGCTGGGCGCCGGCCTCTTCATCCTGGGTTATGCGGGAACATTTATCGGCAATCTGATCAAGGCTTCGGTCAGCCGCCAGAGAGAGTATCTCGCCGATGCCTCGGCTGTACAGTTTACGCGTGATCCCGATGGCATTGGCGGAGCGCTGATGCGCATCGGGGCTAGTAAGAATGGCTCTCTGTTAAGGAATGCAGATGCCGCTGAATTCAGCCATACATTTTTCAGTGAAGGTGTGCGCAATAAATTTCTCTCCCTGCTCGCCACGCATCCTCCGCTGAAACAGCGCATTCTGCGTATTCTGCCCCGCTGGGACGGAAACTTTAGCGTCGAGGCAACGATGTCGCCGAAGCATTCTCAGCAGCGTAGCAGGCAGCAAAATAGCAAGCAGCATAGCGGAAGCGACGCAGATAGAGTGCGCATGGCCACAGCAACGACCATGCTGCTGGAGCTTTTTCAGCGCATCGAGCAGAACTCACGTCCGGACGCAGAGACAATTGCATACGCGGCGGATGTGGTTAAGAGTATTCCTGAAGCGATTATTCAGCACAGTCGCGACCCCTATGGTGCGCGTGCGATTCTATTCGCATTGCTGCTCGACCCGGACGACGATACAGCAGCGCAGCAAATCAGCGCACTGCGTAAACAGGCAGACAATGGCGTTGCCCGGCTGACGCAGCAGCTATTGCCCGTGATTCAGCGGCTGCTTCCGCAGCAGCGTCTTGCAGTGATTGAAATGGCAGTGCCGGCATTGCGTGAGCTTTCAACCAGGCATTTTCAGCTGTTCACGGATACTATTGATTTTTTGATCCGTTTTGATGCTCATGTCACTCTGTTTGAATGGACATTACAAAAAATCGTTGTGTGCAGCCTCGCTACAGATCATCAAAGAGGGGCTCTGCAGAGTGACAACTCATACTTGATTGCAGAGCTGCTTCCGCAGTGTGCAATTCTGTTGAGCGTCATTGCACATTCCCCCCGGCTGGATGAAGTTGAAACAGGAAAGGCATTCCATGCCGCAGCCACGGAGCTGAACATACAAACGCTGCTGCTGCCGGCAAGCCATGAAGCGACAGTTGAAGCATTGGACGGCGCACTCGAGAAGCTGGCGCAGCTCAGACCACTGCACAAGCAGCGGCTGCTCAAAGCATGTGCAGTGTGTGTTTCAGCTGACGGCAGGGTAGCTGCAGTTGAAGTGGAGCTGCTGCGAGCTATCTCCCTGCTGCTGAATTGCCCCATGCCGCCAGTCGATTCCTCGTCATCCCGGCGAATGCCGGGATCCAGAGAACATGCAGACCTATACCGTCTTTCATCATACATAGGATAAAAAAATATAATTAATTATCTCTTGAAATTCAATCAGTTAACATTTTAGACAGTAACTTCTCAAAAAATGTAGGTCGGGTTAACGCAGCGCAGCGGAGTGTAACCCGACGTTTTCCT
>JAUXDV010000161.1 GCA_030620735.1 Gammaproteobacteria bacterium | reverse complement strand
CTGCAATTGCCGCACCACTCAGCAGCATTCCGCTTGTCAGCACCGCTGCCGACATCATTTTTATCTTAGTACCCATATTTCCTCCGTACTTTAAAGATAGTAAAGTGAGACAGTATATGTCTCTTCAGAAAACCCCACCTGGAATCCCCTGAATGGCGCTGGTGACGCCGTCAAAATCACATCCATCTTTCACTCGACAGATGACAGAATAACTCTTCACTGGCATCCACCGTAAAAAAAGAAAGCCACTCATCCAAGGATGAGATTCTATTTCCAAAATCCGTGATTTCACACCATAGTATTACCGATGCGGACGGCAACAGTAACAAACGCATTGATTTTTTTCAATTATTATTTTGCCACTATAAAACATCTACGCTGCCCGTAAAAATATCGGTATATCAACATGTTCTAATATATCTGTAATTCCCGTCTAACTATTGCAAATTCGCCATCTTCCGGTATTCTTATCCGATGGTGCTCTTGCAGACTACTCCGCATCCACCACTTAAATCTGTAATTTCAGGAGAATAAATTAATGCAAACTAATATAAAACGCCGCATCTTCCTCAAAGGTTCTGCTGCCTCAGGCGTCATGGGCGTTGCTGTTACCGCTGGCCTGATAACCCCGCAGGTGCTGCTGGCCGAATGGAATGAGGCGGCTTTCAAGGAGAAGGATGTTGATGCCGCCATCAAGGCGATGACCGGCTCGGAATCCAGTGAAGCGAGCGACAAAATCCATATAAAGGCTCCTGACATCGCAGAGAACGGCGGCGTTGTCCCGGTATCGATCACCAGCGACATCGAAGGCACCACCGAGATCCTGATCCTGGCACCGAATAACCCTGTTCCAATGGTTGCCGCATTTGCTCTGGGGGAAGGTGCAGAAGCTTTTGCCAGAACCAACATCAAGATGGGTAAAACCGGTGATGTCGTTGCCGTTATCAAGGCCGGCGACAAAACCTACACGGCAAAAAAAGCCGTCAAGGTCACAATCGGCGGTTGCGGCGGCTAAGGAAGCTCTGATTGAATCGCTTCGCGCTTCTATCAGAACTGCCTTGCAAGTTTTCTATGGGGGAAGGGGCAATTATCAGTAAGTTCTAGCGAGGATTTGCTTTTCCCTTCCCCCAAACCCTCATCCCGTCAATTCATCCGGGGCATCCCTAACAAGCCTGGATGTCCTTTACAAAATACATAACACAGGTAAACATAATGGCAAAATCATCGATTAAACTCAGAGCCAAGGTCAAAAACGACGTGGTCGAGGTAAAAGCCCTCATCAAACATCCGATGGAGAGCGGCAACCGCAAAGACAAGAAAACAGGTGAGGCGATCCCCGCTCACTACATCACAGAGGTAGTGTGTGAGCATGGCGGAAAAACCCGCTTAACGGCATCACTTAGCGGCGGCGTCTCCAAGAATCCCTATGTCAGCTTCAAATTCAAGGGCGGCGCATCCGGCGACCCCATCACCATGAACTGGAAAGACAACAAGGGAGAGAGCGACTCTATCGAGTCTAAAATCAAATAGCGACTCAAACTCCTCTGCATGGTCTGCAGAGGAGTTTGAGTAGCAATACGCCTCACTTCTCCGCATTGCTCCCCTATCCCATGGAATTATTCAGCGGTTCCCTGGACTCTTTACTCTGCAGCATGTTAATTTGACGACTATCTTTTCCTTCAACTGATGTGAAGCGACCATTGTTCTCTCGAATTGGAATTACCGGTAAAACGACGGACACCGAGATCGGATCACTGTTGCGTCCGCTGTTTGATCATCTCGCGCCCAGAGTTAAGCAGCTGATCCTTGATGAGCGCCTCGCTGAATATCTCCCGAATCAGACGACGGAATCCCTGGAAATTATTGCCGCCAACTCCGACCTTGTTGTCATCATTGGAGGTGATGGAACACTGCTGCACAGCGCACGTATCCTGGCTCCTTATAATGTTCCGGTTGTCGGCATCAATCGCGGTCGCCTTGGGTTTCTTGCAGACATCGCTTCTGACAGGATGCTCGAGAGTCTCGACCAGATTCTTGACGGTCAATACAAAGAAGATCCGCGCTTTCTACTACACAGCGAGATCATTCATTCCGATGGCAATTGCCTGGACTCATCGCTGGCTCTGAATGATGTTGTGATCCATAAATGGCTCTCGGCACGCATGATCGAGTTCGAAATCTGGATCAACGACAGCTTCGTGGAATCCCAGCGCTCTGACGGCATCATTGTCTCCACTCCGACCGGCTCGACCGCCTACGCACTTTCCGGCGGCGGCCCGTTGGTCTACCCGGATCTGAATGCCATTCTGCTGGTGCCAATCTGCCCGCACACTTTAAGCAACCGGCCAATTATGCTCCGCTCAGACTCAACCATCCGGTTTCGCATGTGCGAGCGCACAGCAAGCGAAAATGTACGTATTACCTGTGACGGACAAACCACGCTTGAAATCAGCCACCAGGATCAGCTGGTCATCTCCCGCTCGCAACATAATGTGCGCCTGCTGCATCCCGCCGGCCACGACCATTTCGAGATTCTGCGCAATAAACTCAACTGGGGGCATCGCACTTAATGGCGTCTCTAAGGAGCTGTCCATAATGCTGACCTCCGTCCACATCCGTCATCTTGTGACCATTGAAGAGCTGTCACTTGATCTTGACTCGGGCATGAGCGCTCTCACAGGTGAAACCGGCGCAGGTAAATCCATCCTGATCGACTCTCTCGGGCTCGCACTTGGCAACAAGGCGGACATCAGCCTGATTCGCAGCGGCCATGAAAAAGCCGAGATTACTGCGGCTTTCGATCTCTCTGACAACGCCGAGGCAAAACAGTGGCTGCGCGAACAGGAATTACTGGATGACTCCTGCGACTGCCTGGTGCGCCGGGTGCTGACGACGAAAGGACGCTCCCGCGCTTTTATCAACAATACGCCTGTAACACTCGCTTCTCTCACTCAACTGGGCGAAAAACTGGTTGATATCCATGGGCAGCATGCACATCAATCCCTGCTCAAAGCCCCTTATCAACGCGCGCTGCTGGATGCTTATGCCGGTAATGAAGAGCTGCTGAACAAATTGCAGTATCAGTGGCGGCAATGGAACACTGCGGCCAGGGAGCTTTCCAACTTGCAGATGAAGCAGCAGGATCGCCGCTCACACATTGAACTGCTGCGGTTTCAGATCGACGAGCTTGAGAATCTGGCTGTCGAGGAGCATGAGTGGCAGCAACTCGAGTCTGAACAACGCCGTCTCAGCAATGCCGGTCTGCTGCGCGAACGCTGCGAAGAGCTGCTCAACACCCTCTATCATGACAATGGCGTCACACAACTGCTGCAACGCAGCCTCTCTATCCTCGAGGAGCTGCGTGACATTGACAAACTACCTGGCGACAGCCTGGAGATGCTGCAAAGCGCAAAGATCGAAGTCGAAGAGTCCTCCCACACACTGCACCAGTACGCAGAAGATATCCAACTTGACCCGGCAAGACTCGCCAGCGTTGACCAGCGTCTCAGCGACATCCTCCTGCTTGCCCGCAAACATCAGCTTGAACCAGCTGAGCTGCCCCATCATCTCTCCACTCTGCAGCAACAACTGGCGAAACTGCTGCAGAACGATGAACAGATGGATTCTTTGCAACAGCAAATCGATGAGCATCAACAGCAGTGGGTGAAACTCGCAAGCAGGCTGAGCCGTTCGAGGCGCAAGGCTGTCGAATCACTGGCGGCACAGGTTTCCGCAACCATGCAGCAGCTGTCGATGCCGGATGGACGATTTAGTGTAAAACTCGACTCCATCGAGCAACAGCAACCGACGGCGCACGGCATCGAAACGGTCGAGTTTTATTTCAGCGCCAACCCCGGACAGAAGCAGCAGCCACTCAGCAAGGCCGCCTCCGGCGGTGAACTCTCCCGCATCAGCCTCGCCATACAGGTCGCTACTATCGGTCTTGAGAAAATCCCCACGCTGATCTTTGATGAAGTGGATGTCGGTATTGGCGGCGGTGTTGCAGAAATTGTCGGCAAACTGCTGCGCAAGCTTGGGGAGGAGCGGCAGGTGCTGTGTGTCACCCACCTGCCCCAGGTAGCGGCACAGGCTCACTATCACCTGCTTGTTGAAAAGCAGCGCCTCGACAACTCCACGCAAACCCGCATCATCCCTCTCGAGGAGGGTCAGCGGGTTGACGAGGTAGCACGCATGCTTGGAGGCGTCGAGATAACAGAACGCACCCTCGAACACGCCCAGGAGATGCTATCGGCATAACACCCAACAACTCTACACGTGAAGCAGGGAGCGGTTTAAGCTTTTTCAGGATTTCGACTTGCGATGAGGGCAACTGCTATTTTGGCAGCGTCCGTAGAGAACCATGGAGTGCTCAGCCAACTCAAAACCGAGCTTCTGCGCAATCTTTTTCTGAGACTCCTCAATGGTTTCATCGACAAACTCCTCGACATGCCCGCATTCAACACAAATAATGTGATCATGGTGTATTCCACGATCCAGTTCAAACACCGAAGTACTGCCTTCAAAATTTTGACGCTTGACGAGTCCGGCACTCTCAAACTGCGTTAAAACCCGGTAAACTGTAGCAAGGCCGATCTCCTCGTCATTCTTCAGCAAAATTTTGTAGACATCCTCGGCACTCAGATGACGCAGTTGATTGCGTTCAAGAATTTCGAGAATTTTGAGCCGCGGCAAAGTGACTTTGAGACCAGCCTGGCGAATATCATTATTATCCATGGGATTCTGCTTCTCTGTTAGGGAAGCACTGAACGAATCGCTGTGCGCTTCGCTCAGCGCCTCTTACAAGATTTCTACGGGAAAGGGGCCGGAAGCTGTCCGAGAATAGGCATTCTGCAAGCCCTCTCCTGCCCCCCATCCCATTGATTTATTCAGAGGTTCCTTAGCAATCTCTGATTGCTGTATAATAACAGTCTTTCCGTATGAAAATCAGTACCTAAATATGCATCGGCATTCAAGTCGGAGGCCAAGCGGTC
>JAUXDV010000088.1 GCA_030620735.1 Gammaproteobacteria bacterium | reverse complement strand
GCGTTTGAACTGCTGCAGACTGGCAAGACGACGGCTGTATTTCAGCTTGAGTCGCGCGGCATGCAGGAGCTGATCTGCAAGCTCAAGCCCGACAGTTTTGGTGATATGACGGCACTGGTTGCGCTCTATCGTCCAGGTCCCCTGCAGTCGGGCATGGTGGATGACTTCGTGCTGCGTAAACATGGCGCCGAGGTGGTCTACCCGCATCCCGATCTCGAACCGATTCTCGAGCCCACCTACGGCATCATCCTCTACCAGGAGCAGGTGATGCAGATCGCCCAGGTGCTGGCCGGCTATACGCTGGGTGGCGCCGATATGCTGCGGCGCGCCATGGGCAAGAAGAAGGCGGAGGAGATGGCCAAGCAGCGCAGCATCTTCATGGAGGGCGCGCTCAAAAGGGATGTCGAAGAGGAGACCGCTGAATATATTTTTGACCTGATGGAGAAGTTTGCCGGCTACGGATTCAATAAATCCCACTCGGCGGCCTACGCGCTGGTCTCCTACCAGACGCTGTGGTTGAAGACGCACTATCCTGCAGAGTTCATGGCTGCGGTGCTCTCATCCGATATGGATAACACCGACAAGGTGGTCACCTTCATCGAAGAGTGCCGCTCCATGGGACTCGAGGTGCTGCCTCCCGATGTCAACCGTTCTGACTATATGTTTACGGTCAGCGATGAAGGCGCGGTGATCTACGGCCTCGGCGCAGTCAAGGGGGTGGGGGAGTCAGCACTCGATGAGATCGTTCAGGAGCGTCAGCAGGAATCCAGCGTCAAACCCTATACTGATCTGTTCGATTTTTGCCAGCGTCTCGACCTGAGAAAGGTCAACCGGCGGGTGCTGGATGCGTTGATCCGCGCCGGCGCCATGGATCAGCTGGGGAAAAATCGCGCTTCACTGACGGCGCAGATCCCGATGGCGCTGAAAATGGCCGAGCAGCAGCAGTCTGATCAGGCAGCGGGGCAGAACGATCTCTTCGGTATGAGTGAACCGCAGAGTCAGCAGGCGATTGATCCGAAATTGATCCCGATACGGGATGACTGGCAGGATGAGCAGCGCCTGCAGGGAGAGAAAGAGACCCTTGGTCTCTACCTGACAGGCCATCCCATTGACCGCTACGAGAAAGACCTGACGTCTCTGGGTGTTACGCGGCTGGACAGCCTGAGCCTGCCGCAAAATGGCGGGCGCAACCAGGTGCAGGTGCGCATCGCCGGACTTGTCATGATGATCAACCGCAGAGAGAGCCGCCGTGGAATGATGGCCAGCGTATTGCTCGATGACCGCACCGGGCGTATCGAGGCGACATTCTTCAGCGAGGCGCTGGAGGCGCATCAGGAGATCCTGGTTGCAGATAAAATTTTGATGATCGAGGGAACCCTGATCCATGATGATTATCGCGATAGTCTCAGCGTAAGGGCTGTGCGCGCAGTCGAGGTTGAGGAGGCGCGCCTGCTGCATGCATCAGTTTTAACGCTCGAGATCAATGCGCAAAACCTCAATGGCCACTCACTGGAAGAGGTGATCGCTGATCTTGGCAGACTGCTGAAGCCTTTCCAGGGGGGTAAGTGCCAGGTCTTGCTGGACTACAGCAGTGAGCAGTATCAGGGTAAACTGAAGCTCGGCGATGCCTGGCAGGTGGCTCCCCGCGATACACTGTTACACCAGTTGCGTCAATTTCTGGGTGAAAAGTCTATCCAGGTTGGTTATCATGCCACAAGAGGTTAGCTGCCCGCTTTTTGCAGCCAGCCGGTTGCTCCTACAGCAAATATCGATATCAGATGTAGGCGCGCTCTTCCGAACACGATGTTTTTGAGAACTGACGAGAAGTTATCTTATGGACCTGAACTTTATCGATTTTGAACAGCCGATCGCTGAACTCGAGGCGAAAATTGATGAACTGCGTCATGTTGGCAGTGACGCGGAGATCAATATCCAGGACGAAATTACAACCCTGGAGTCAAAGAGCCAGGAGTTGACCCGCACCATTTTTGCAAAACTCACCCCGTGGCAGGTCTCCCAGGTTGCCAGGCATCCACTGCGGCCCTATTTTCTTGACTACGTGGAGCACATCTTTGACGATGTTGAAGAGCTGCATGGTGATCGCGCATTTGCAGATGACCAGGCAATTATTACAGCCCTGGCGCGTCTCGATGGCAAGCCTGTTGTCATTATCGGTCACCAGAAGGGCAGGGATACGAATGAAAAGCTGCAGCGTAATTTCGGCATGCCACGCCCGGAAGGCTACCGTAAGTCATTGCGGGTCATGGAGCTTGCCGAACGTTTCAAGCTGCCTGTCCTGACCTTTATCGATACGCCCGGAGCCTATCCCGGCGTCGGCGCCGAAGAGCGTGGCCAGAGTGAGGCAATTGCACGCAACCTGCGCGAGATGTCACAACTCAAAACGCCGATTCTCAGCACCGTGATTGGCGAGGGCGGCTCGGGCGGCGCACTGGCGATCGGTGTCTGTGACCGTCTCAACATGCTGCAGTACAGCACCTACTCGGTGATATCTCCCGAAGGCTGTGCATCCATCCTGTGGAAAGATGCAGCAAAAGCCCCCCTGGCCGCAGAGGCGATGGCAATCACTTCGCAGCACCTCAAAAAGCTCGGGCTGATCGATGGCATCATCGAGGAACCCCTCGGCGGAGCGCATCGCGATCCTGAAGGTATGGCCGGGAAGCTGCGTGAGTTGCTGATCTCCACGCTCGACGAGCTGCAGGGAATTCCGCTGGAACAACTGCTGGATCAGCGCTATCAGCGTCTCATGAGCTACGGAAATTATGCCGAGGCATGATTTATTGATGCCTTGTTATTTTGTGCTGTTATAGGATGCTGCTGAGGCACGAAGCGCATCAATCCTACGCTCAATTTATTGAACTGCATCCGCTCCACCACCGGTGATGAGGGGAATCTCAATCAATTCAACCAGGCTGCTCAAGCAACTCTCTCTTTTTCCACCAACAGAGCGCTATCTGCTTGCTTTCTCAGGCGGCCTCGATTCCACTGTGCTGCTGCATCTGCTGGCGTCTATCAAAGATCAAATTGATGTCGAGGTGGTTGCTATCCATATCGACCATGGATTACAGCAGCAGTCGATTCAGTGGAGCCGTCACTGCGGCGATATATGCCGAAAGCTGGATATCCCGTTAGAAACGCTTTCCCTGTCACTGCAGTCAGTGCCTGGTGAGAGCAGTGAGGCGCAGGCCAGAGAGGCCCGCTACGCAGCAATGCAGCAGTTGATGCAGCCGGGGGAGATTCTGCTGACAGCACATCATCAGGATGACCAGGCTGAAACCCTGCTGCTGAATTTGATGCGTGGAAGCGGGGTCAGGGGTTTGGCCGCAATGCCGGTGATCCGCTGCTTCGCACGGGGATGGCTGGCGAGGCCGCTGCTGGAGATTTCCCGTGCAGAGATCGAGGCCTATGCCACGCAGCACCAGCTCACATGGATCGATGATCCCTCTAATGCCCTGACAAATTTTAATCGAAACTACCTGCGCCATGAGATCCTGCCCCGGCTGACGCAGCGCTGGCCTGCAGCTGCAGCCAGTATCGCTGACAGCGCCAGACATCTGGCAGAGGCGGGAGAGCTGCTTGACGAGGAGAGCAGCAAACTGCTGACTGGCATGCTTGCAGCCCCCGGCCAGTTACAACTTGAACCACTGCGGCAGCAGCCGCATGCATGGCAAAAATTGCTGCTGCGGCACTGGCTGCGGCAACTCGGGCTGCCTTCGCCACCGCAAAAACGTCTCGCCGGATTCGTCCGGCAGCTCAAGGCCGATAACCAGCGCATCCCGCAGATCATCTGGAGTGGTGTGGAGCTGAGGCGCTATAATGATTTGCTCTATGCCGGCAGGAGCCAGCCGGCGCACGATGCTGCTATCGAGATCGAGTGGCGCACATCACAACCACTGAAACTACCGTCACAACTGGGTGAGCTGAAGATGCTCGAAGGCCGGCAGCAGCGGCTCCTGGTGCGCTTTCGAAGGGAGGGGGACACCATGCGCTGGCGCAGTCATCAACGCACGCTTAAAGCGATCTTTCGTCAACTTGAAATCCCTCCATGGCAACGTGCCAGGATACCGCTGATTATTGAAGACGAAATCATCATCGCCATCGCGGACCTCGCCTATGCAGACAATGCAACACTGCGTCTTAAGTGGAAGCGTCAAGTATTTTCGTGATGCGTTTCTATTATCAATATGCAATGAATAATGTATTAGACAAATATTGATTGGGGAGTAAAATTTGTCTTGCAGAAAGCGTTAAAAAATTCGTGCAGGTTTTCCCATCTCCTGTAAACTCTTCCGCAAATAAAAACCTGTTGCGGGTTGTCATGAAGATGAAACAGAGAGGCACTATCCTCTCTGCTGCAACACGACTCTAACTCCAGAAGAAATCATAATGGATCATCCGCAAACGACACGCACTGTTTCAGGCGCTCACTACGCTTTTGTGTTCAGCATCTCACTGCTGCTGTGGGTGCTGCTGAGCGGCAGCCTGGCATGGGAGGAGGTGGCTCTGGGCGCTTTCGTCTCCTTGATGATCACCCTGCTGTTTGGCCCCCGCTTTACTATCTACAACGGCATCAAGTTCAGTTTCATGGCGCCTCTCTATGTGCTGCTCTACCTGGTGCATTTTTTCAGGGAGCTGATCAAGGCCAACTTTGAACTGGCCATGCGCGTGCTGACGCCCTCGTTGCCGATTCGCCCGGAGATGGTCGAGATCAAGACCACCCTTGAGTCTCCGCTTGGGCGCATGCTGCTGGCCAACTCCATTACACTGACACCGGGCACCTTGAGCGTCGATGTGACGGGTGACACCATTCTTGTTCACTGGGTCTACTGTCCGCCCGGAACAGATGCGAAAATGGCGACGGATGCCATCGCAGCCTCCTTCGAGCGGCACATCAAGCGGTTTTTGGTATGACAATTTCTACTCTTGAATTTATTGCTATAGCACTGCTCCTCGTCGGCATGGGCTTTAGTGCAATACGCCTGTTTCTGGGTCCGACAACGCCTGACCGTGTGGTTGCCGCTGATACCCTGTCGGTGATTACCACCGCTGGACTGGCGGGCATGGCTGCCTACTTCAACAATCCCATCTATCTCGATATCGCGCTGGTCTATGGGACGCTCGCATTCGTTGGTACAGTGGCGATTGCGCGCGCTATCGAGGGGAATCAAAAATGAATATTATCGGTGATATTTTCCTCGTGATCGGCGCTCTGTTTATAGCAGTTGGCGGTTTGGGATTGCTGCGCATGCCGGATGTCTATAACCGCATCCATGCCGGAACCAAGGCGGTGACCCTGGGCTCTCTCTCCGTGCTGCTCGGGATTGCACTGCTGCACCCGACGTGGTGGCCAAAACTGCTGGTAATTGCCGGTTTTCTGCTGTTCACCAATCCGGTTGCAGCATCGATCATTGCACGCGCCGCCAAAATCAGCGGCATCAAGCCCTGGCGCACCGAAGAGCAGGGCGGGGAGTAGGGGAGATGGAAGTAGTCGTTTTAGTTGTCGTTATCGTGATGCTGCTCAGTGCTGTGGCGGTGCTGCTGTTCAAGGATTTTCTTGCTGCTCTTGCAGCGATGTCGGTAGTTTCACTCGGGCTCTCATTTCTGTTTGTCGTCGCGCGCGCTCCTGATGTCGCCATGACCGAGGCGGCAATCGGCGCCGGATTGAGCAGCCTTCTTTTTGCCCTGGCACTGCGCCGACTGGGTTTGTGGCGGAGTCAATAATATGCGTCGTTTTACAGCTGCACTCTTTCTGCTGGGGCTCGGCGTGATGATTGCCGCGATCTATCAACACATCGATTTTGGCAACACGTCGGTCAATGCAGGGCAGGCTATCAATGCAGTTGCCGCACAGGAGACAGGCGCAGCCAACTTTGTCACCTCGGTGGTGCTGGCTTACCGGGGCATCGACACCCTGCTGGAGCTCACCATCCTGTTTACAGCCGCGATGATCGGCGGCATGGTGCTCGGCAGGCGCAGAGCCGATGCGCCGCGCGATCCTGATGCAGGCTTTATCCTGCGCACAGGGGCCGACCTGCTGTTTCCGCTGCTGCTGGTTGTCGGTCTCTACATCATCCTGCATGGACATCTGACGCCGGGCGGCGGATTCCAGGGCGGCGTGATTCTGGCGTCTGCTTTTTTTCTGCCGCTGCTGGCAAGGCCCGGGATCACTCTCATCGATCAGCGAATAGTCTCACTTGTCGAGGGACTGGCCGGCGCAACCTTTATCCTCATTGGCTTGCTGGCGATGTTCGACGGCAAGGAGTTTCTCACGCCGCTGCTCGACAAGGGTGAACTCGGCGCACTGATTTCAGCCGGTAGCCTTCCCATTCTCTATCTGGCGGTGGGCATCAAGGTGGGCTCCGAACTGGCTGGCTTGCTGGCGCACCTTGCTGAAGCGGAGGCGCTGGATTGAGCATGGATATTCTTGATATCAACACGATTCTCTATAGTGCGGCGTTTGGCCTGATGCTGATCGGTATTGGCGGCATCGTGATATCCAACCATCTGATGCGCATTATCTTCGGCATCGTCCTGCTGGAAGCCGGAGCAAACCTGTTGCTGCTGCTCTCCACCTACCACGAGGGCGCGTCCGCACCCATTATCGTGGACGGCAATGTTCCCGCCATGATGGCGGATCCTGTGCCGCAGGCGCTGGTGCTGACAGCCATCGTCATCGGCGTCGGCATCCTGGCGCTGGCACTGAGCCTGGCGATTCGCGTGCAGCGCGCCTATGGAACCCTGGATATGCGCGAAGTGCGCCTCAAGCTGGAGCAGGAGATTTCTGCTGCAGCCGGCATCGATATGCCCTCCAGCAGCGAGAAGCCTGCTGATATTGGTGAAGTTCCAGTCAACAGCGTCGTTCAGCAGGAGAGTGGATCATGAATCTATTGGTATTAATGATTGCACTGCCGCTGTTGACGGCTTTTCTACTCTCGAGCATCAATCGCCTCTCGACTTTTGCGGCGCGTGTGATCGGGCCGCTGGTGCTGCTGGCGACCGCTGCGATCGGTCTCTCCGTGTGGCCTCAGTTGGGCGATGCGCCGCTGGCGGTTCAATGGGGTGGATTCCAGGCGCCGTTGGGCATTACCCTCTACGCTGATCAATTCGGGCTGCTGTTTGCCCTGGCGATGACCATCGGTACGCTGTTGCTGTGGCCGCGAAACAGTGAGAATCAACTGCGCAGCTCAACCCTGGCGCTGCTGCTCGCTGGCACAGGCTCCGGCCTGGCGCTCTCCGGCGATCTGTTCAATATCTATGTCTTCTATGAGCTCATGACAGTGGTCTCCTACGGGCTCATCGCAAGCAGGGGAACATCGGGCAGTTTTGCATCGACGCTGCGCTATCTGGTGATCAGTGGTTTCGGCGCCGCGCTTGCGCTTGCCGGTATTGCGCTGGTCTACCAGGCGACAGGAACGCTGAATCTGGCGCAGCTCGCCCAGCTTGCTCCTGAAAAACTCAATAACCTGCAGGGTTTCGCCGCCTTTGTGTTGATGCTGGTTGGATTTGGCGTCAAGGCTGAACTCTTCCCTGTCAATATGTGGGTGCCCGAGGTTTATGCAACGGCATCCAGCAGGGTGTCAGCGCTGCTTGCAGGCGTCGTCTCCAAACTGGCGCTGCTGATCATCATGCGTCTGCTGATCCTTGTTTTCCATCAACCCGAGGCGTTGACCGTGCTGCTGGTGCTTGG